>JAISYZ010000010.1 GCA_031269545.1 Prevotellaceae bacterium | reverse complement strand
TCCACGAATTTTGTTATAAGTTCAACCGCAGGTATTTTGGTGAACAATTGTTTGACAGACTTTTAATAGCTGCTGTGTCATACAAAAACCAATTTAGGTATAATATTAAGTAATCATATTATAAAAATTAATTTTCAAAAAGAATGAAAACAACGGTACAGATAAGCCTAAACAGCATTGCGTTTAATTTTGACGAAAACGCATATCAACAACTGAAATCTTATATAAGCGAATTGCAGTCGCATTTTGCCGATGATGACGAAATCATCGAAGATATTGAAGCGCGAATTGCCGATTTGCTTTCGCTGCGCATAAAGTCAACAGATCAGGCAGTCAGTATAAAAGACATTGACGAAATTATTGACGCCATCGGAAGCCCTAATGATATTGACGACAGCGCAAACTCGTCGGATAAATTCAAAAAACACTTTGAAAATGTCAACAATTCTGTAAAAAAACGATTGTATCGCGACACCGAAAATAAAGTTATAGCCGGCGTTTGCAGCGGAATAGGACACTATTTGAATCTGGATGCGGCATGGATTCGAGTAGTATTTATAGTTTTTATGGTAATCTCATTAAAGTTTGACAGACATTTGTGGTTTGACAGATTTTTTTTAGGAATGCCCTTTGTATTATTTGTTTACGTAGTTTTATGGATAGTGATGCCGCGAACAAAAACGCCGCGTCAAAATCTCGAAATGCATGGCTACACATCGGCTCGGCAAAGCGGCAACGATTTCAAGTCGCACAATAATGGTTTCGGAAATTTTGTTACAAAATTTTTCAGACTTGTAATACAAATCTGCGCAGGAATAAGCCTGTCGATAGTTGGAGTAATTTGCAGTTTATTGCTTATAACAGGAATTGCATTTTTCTTTGGCGGCTCGCTATTCGGCGGCAAAAATCTGATTTCGCTTGTCGATTATGTTTATATCGGCGAAGTCAATACGTTTCTTGTGAAATTAGTAATAGCAATTTTAATTTTTATTCCTGTTTGCGTATTGATTTATTTGTCGATAAAAGTATTAATGGGCTTCAAAATCAAAGACAAACCCGCAATGGTCATTTTGATGATTGTGTGGATAATTGCCGCCATATTTGCCTGTGGAGTCGCAGTTTCGACAGCAAAACTTTACCGCTACAATTCAACTGTACGCGAAATTCAAGAAAATGTAAATCTTAAAAATATCAAAACATTGAACATCAAAATGCCTGACAATATCAAACCTTGTGAAATTGCTTTTGTAAATTTCAACAATTCATCTTTATATGAAAATCCGTTAAGTCAGTCATTATTTATTTGTCCTAATGTTCGTTATGTTTATAATGACACTATTTCCGAACCTTACATTAAGATTGTAAAATCGGCAAATGCATCAACTCGCTACGAAGCAGAAGTGAAAGCAAAAACCATTTCCAACGGTTATGTTATGAGCGATTCAGCCACAATAACGCTTGTGCCTATGGAATTTAGCAAATACAAAAAATGGACATCGGAAATGGTTGATATTTACATTTATCTTTCCGCTTCAACAGTTGTCAACAGGCATTGATTTTTATCTATACTTTGCTCGGTGCAAAGCATAAATTTAACAAAAAATAGTTTTTAGAAGTTCCCTGTTAAAAGATTATTTAATAAATTTGTGCGTTTTAAATGATGTATAACGGTAAAAACAGCAAAAAATGAAAAATAATTTTTCACATTTAACCTTATTATTCGATTTGGACGGAGTAATAATTGATTCTGAACCTCAATACGACAAATTTTGGGGCAGTCAGGGCGAATTGCATAATCTCGGAAAAAATTTTGCAGGTAAAGTAAAAGGACAAACAATGTCGCAAATACTGAGCAGATATTTTTATGAATTTTCGACAGATGAACAAAATAAGATTGTTGAAGAATGTGTAAAATTTGAATCGGCAATGGAATGTCCTTTAATTGCGGGCGCAGAAACTTTTATAAAACAGATGAAGCTGCAAGGCGCAAAAACAGGACTTGTAACAAGTTCGGACGATATAAAATTGGAACGAATAATGAAAAAATTTAACATGCATTCATGGTTCGATACTGTTGTTACAGCCAATCGTGTAACACATTCCAAACCCAACCCGCAATGTTATTTGCTGGCTGCCGAAGATTTGAAATCGGATATAAAGAATTGTGTCGTTTTTGAAGATTCGTTTGCAGGAATCGAAGCAGGACGAAATGCAAAGATGAAAGTTGTAGCGCTTGCCACAACAAATTCGCGCACATCAATACAAGCCACAGGCAACGCAAATTTGATAATCGACAATTTTGTGGGATTTGGATATGAGGATTGTTTGAAATTGGTGGATATACGGATTGTTTGAAATTTATTAAAAAATTAAGGTTTTTTTTACCTTTTAAAAATTAGTATTATATTTGGCGTAAATTAAATTTGCGCCATTTTTTTATTCATACGCATTAGCAAATAATGAAACTTGATTTATCATTTTATATTCGCGAAGATGTTGTGCAAATAAGCAGAGAACTGCTTGGCAAAACACTTTGTACAAATATCGGCGGAACGCCTGCCGAAGCAATTATTGTTGAAACCGAAGCATACGCAGGCATTACCGACAAAGCATCGCACGCATACAAAGGACGCAGCACAAAACGCACGGAAATAATGTTTTACGAAGGAGGACATGCTTATATTTATTTGTGTTACGGAATGTATTCGCTTTTCAATGTTGTTACCAATGTTGCAAATATTCCTCATGCTGTACTGATTCGCGGCGCTGTTGCATCGAGCGGAACAGACGCAATGTTGAAACGCACAAACAGAAAAAAACTTACTGCCGATTTGCTTATCGGACCGGGAAAACTGTCGAAAGCGCTGGGATTACATTTTTCGCTTACTGGCGTTTCACTTTTGGGCGATACCGTTTGGATTGAAGACAGAGGAATAATTGTTGCGCCCGAAAACATTTTTGCTACGCCGCGCATTGGAGTCGATTATGCCGCCGAAGATGCATTGCTTCCTTACCGTTTTGTTGCAAAACAGGACTTTAATGTTTTTTAAAATTGCGTTTTTTAATTTACAGTTGAGATATTTTTTGTTTCGATTACATTTAATATTTCAATATTTACTTTGACAAAATAATAAAATCATGGAAAATTTGTGTATTTTTGCAAGCGTTTATGTACGAAGCATGAAAAATTACGTATAAATGCAAATTGAAAAAATATAAATAAATGAAATTATATGCAAAAAATTTGGTAAAACGTTATGGAACTCGCACTGTTGTAAATGGCGTATCTATTGAAGTTGAACAGGGCGAAATTGTCGGTTTGCTTGGTCCTAACGGAGCGGGAAAAACCACTTCGTTTTACATGATTGTAGGTTTGGTAAAACCAAATTCGGGACGTATTTTTCTTGAAAATGTCGAAATTACCAACGAGCCAATGTATAAACGCGCACAACGCGGATTGTCTTATCTGTCGCAGGAAGCATCCGTTTTTCGCAAGTTAAGCGTCGAAGATAATCTGCGTGCAATATTGGAAATGACAAATCTTACAAAAGAACAGCAAAAAGAAAAAATGGAACGTTTACTCAACGAGTTTGGCTTGAATCGCGTACGTAAAAGTTTTGGGATTCAACTTTCGGGCGGAGAGCGGCGACGTTGCGAAATTGCTCGCGCTCTTGCTATCGATCCTAAATTTATTTTGCTCGACGAACCTTTTGCAGGCGTTGATCCTATTGCTGTCGAAGATATTCAGAAAATTGTCGCCGATTTAAAAAACAGAAATATTGGCGTAATAATTACCGATCATAATGTTGATGAAACTTTGTCGATAACAGACCATGCTTATTTGCTGTATGAAGGTAACATCCTGAAAGCAGGTACACCCGAAGAACTTAGCAACGATCCGGAAGTACGTAAAAAATATCTCGGACAGCATTTTGAACTTAAACGAAGAATATTCTGAAATTAAATTATTTACAACTGAAAATCAAATTTTTATAATCCTTATATTTAACAAAAATGTATAACCAGATAAAACATGTAAAAATAATGAAAAAAATACTGTTCCCCGTAATTTTGTTTGCTGTAATGCAAGCAAATGCACAAACGCAAAATGGCAATATCAACGCCGAAAATCTTTTGCAAATCAAAAAAACATACGCCAATACAACTGCCGACAAGGCAATTCGTAATGCAATTGCAAATGTCGATATAAACAAACTTGCCGAAAATGCCGAACATCGAACAACTTTAAACGGCGATTTCAGCGATAAGGTTACAACGAAAGGTATCACCAATCAAAAAAGCAGCGGACGTTGCTGGTTGTTTACAGGTTTGAATGTTTTACGCGCTCAGGCTATTGTACAGCACAATTTGCCCGAATTGCAATTAAGTCAAAATTATAATTTCTTTTACGACCAGTTGGAAAAAAGCAATCTGTTTTTACAGGGAATAATTGATACGCGAACAAAACCGATTGACGACAGAATGGTTGAATGGCTTTTGAAAAATCCAATAGGAGATGGAGGAACATATACGGGAGTAGCCGATTTGGTTGCAAAGTACGGAATTGTTCCTCAAGATGTTATGCCCGAAACAAATTCAAGCAACAGCACTTCGCACTTGAGGCAGTTGCTTGCTCTCAAACTTCGCGAATTTGCACTCGAACTGCGCAATATGCCCGAAAATACAAAACCTGCAAGCATTACAAACAGAAAAATAGAAATGCTGGGAACTGTTTATCGCATACTTGCTCTGAACCTTGGCGAACCTGTACAAAAATTTACATGGTCGCGCAAAAACAGCGAAGGTAAAATTGTTGAAACCAAAGAATATACGCCGCTTTCATTTTATAACGAACTTTTTGGAAACGATTTAATAAACAATTATGTAATGTTGATGAACGATCCGAGTCGCGAATATTATAAAGTTTACGAAATTGATTTCGACCGACACATGTACGACGGACATAATTGGCTGTACATAAATCTTCCGACAGACGAAATAAAAAGCATGGCTGTAAGCAGCATAAAAGCCAACAAAGCAATGTATTTCAGTTGTGATGTAGGTAAATTTTTGAATAGAGAAAAAGGCACTCTCGATGTGAACAATTTTGATTACGAATCGCTTTTCGGCACAACTTTCGGAATGAATAAAAAACAACGAATTATGACTTTTGCAAGCGGTTCGTCTCATGCAATGTCGCTTATTGCCGTTGATATTGATGCTAATAGCAATATTGTAAAATGGATGGTCGAAAACAGTTGGGGCGATACGGGATATAAAGGAAATTTGATAATATCAGACGAATGGTTTAGCGAATACATGTTTCGTTTAGTTGTTGAAAAACAGTTTGTTCCGTCAAATATTCTGGAATTATTAAAGCAAAAACCAATACGGCTACCGGCTTGGGATCCAATGTTTTCGGCAGACGAAGATTAACAATAAACGATAATCTTAATACAATAATGTAAAACCGTTCAAAAAGTTTTGCGTATATGGCGTTTTGACATCTGTAAATTGCATATTTGCTGTCATTTTGTATTTTATTGTTCCAAATACACAACAAGTTTTACAACAATATAAACAGAGATTATTGTTTCTATTTTTTATTTTTGTATTTTTGCACAAAATTTGAAAATGCAAATTCTAAAATATACAATATTCATTTTTGCAGCATTGATATTTGCAGGTTGTACCGATTTTGACAATGTGCGTCTCAATATAGACAGCAACAATATTAAAATAAATTCTGTAAAAGGTTCGAATTTCAAACTCAACATACCTGTTGAAATTGATAATCCGACTACAAAAAAACTCGTGCTGAAAAAAATAAATATTGATGTTCGCAAAAACGGATATAACTTTGCAAAATTAAATCTGAACGAAAGAATTGAAATTGGAAGCAAAACAAAAGAAAAACATACTGTTGTGCTGAACGGAAAAATTGTAGATCCATTTGGTATGATATTTTCGGGTTTCAACTTTAAAAATACGCCAAACGAAAATTATACGTTGCACGGATTTATAAAAGCGGGAACAACAACATTCAGCAAAAAAATAAAAATTAAGAACGCCGATTTCGAAACATTTATAAATTCGTTTGGAAATAATAAATAAAAATAAAATAATTCGTTGTATATGAAAAATAAATTATTGATACTGACCTTATTTGGAATATTCGCTGTGTTTTCTGCAAAATCGCAGACATCCGAAACCGACTCTATATTTGTAAAATTAGATTCAACATTTATAAATATAATTGATGAACTGGAAAATTCGTCGCAAGGCAAAATAAAAATAAACCAAAGCGAAAATATTGCAGAAGCCTTGTCGTTACACAGTATCGAAAATTTTAAAACACAAAAAATAACAGGATATCGTATATGCATATTTCGCGACAATCAACAAAATTCTCGCTCCGTGGCATTGCAAACCAAACAAAATTTCAAATCTGCATATCCCGACGTTCCCGTATATTGGGAATATAAAAACCCTTATTTTTACGTGTATGTAGGCGATTTCAGAACAAAAGAACAAGCCGAAAAATTCAAACGCGAAATAAATGCAACTTATCCCAAATCATGGCTGATAAATGAAACAAAAATAAATCTTCCGTCTTTATGAGCGACCAAATAAAACACGAATGCGGCATTGCTTTGATACGATTGCGAAAACCGCTTGATTACTATCAAAAAAGATACGGAACTTGGACTTATGGCATTCAGCGATTATACCTGCTGATGGAAAAACAGCACAATCGCGGACAGGATGGAGCAGGAATTGCAAGTTTGAAACTCAATCCGCAACCCGGGAAAAGTTATATCCACCGTTCTCGTTCAAACGACAAATCATCATTGAACGATGTATTTGATTTTATAACAAATTCTATAAAAATAAATTCGGAACATGACGAGAATCCCGTATGGGCAAAAGAAAATTTACCTTTCGCCGCCGAACTGTATCTCGGACATTTGCGCTACGGAACTTTTGGAGGAAATTCTATCGACCACGTTCATCCTGTAATGCGAGCAAGTAACTGGCTTTCAAGAAATCTGGTTGTCGCAGGAAATTTTAATCTCACAAATACCGACGAAATTTACAATCAACTTTTGAATATCGGACAACAGCCGCGCGATATTACCGACACCGTTACCATTCTCGAAGAAATTGGATATTATCTCGACGAAGAAAACAATAATATTTACGAGCGGTACAAACAGCAGGGACTGTCGAAAATAGAAATTTCGAAGCGAACAGCCGCCGAAATTGACGTTGTTAATATTCTCAAACGCGCAACAAAACGATTCGACGGAGGATACGCTATCGCAGGAATGATTGGCAACGGAGATGCTTTTGTTATTCGCGATCCTAACGGAATTCGTCCTGCGTTTTATTATGTCAACGACGAAATAATTGCCGTTGCATCCGAACGTCCTGTGTTGCAAACGGCTCTTGATGTGCGCACAAACGGAATAAGCGAAATACCGCCCGGAGCAGCCTTAATCATAGATAAAGATGGAAATTGTAAGACAGAACAGATAATAGCCGCAGGCGAGAAAAAATCGTGTTCGTTCGAGCGCATTTATTTTTCGCGGGGAACAGATAAGGAAATTTACCGCGAACGCAAAAAACTTGGCGAACTGCTTACCGATTCAATCTTGAAATCCATTGATTACGATTTGGACAATACTGTTTTTTCGTTTATTCCAAATACTGCCGAAACGGCATTTTTCGGAATGTTGAAAGGCATCGAAGATTTTATGCTGCGCGATAAACAGCGGCAAATAATAGAGTCGCACAAACTGCTCAATTACGATGAACTCTGGAATATAATAACACGCCGTCCGCGATACGAGAAAATCGCAGTGAAAGATGCCAAATTGCGAACATTCATCACCGAAGGCGAAGCGCGTACAAACCTTGTCGAACATATTTACGACATTACATACGGCGTGATTCGGCGCAATCAGGATAATCTTGTCATTATTGACGATTCTATTGTACGCGGCACAACGTTGAAACGCAGCATAATAAGTATTCTCGACAGATTGGAACCGCGCAAAATTGTAGTTGTAAGCTCTTGTCCTCAAATTCGTTATCCCGACTGCTACGGAATAGACATGTCGCGAATGAACGAATTTTGCGCTTTCCTTGCAGCAATCGAATTGCTTAAAGAAAACGGAAAAGAGCATATAATCGCAGATGTTTACAAACGTTGCAAAGCGCAGGAAAATCTCAGAAAAGAAGATATTATAAATCATGTTAAAGATATTTATTCGCCTTTCACAGACGAACAGATTGCGGTTAAAATTGCGCAAATGTTGAAGCCCGAAAATGCCAAAGCCGAAGTGCAACTTGTATTTCAATCGGTTGATAATTTGCATGCAGCCTGTCCCGAACACAGAGGCGACTGGTATTTCACAGGCAATTATCCTACTCCAGGCGGAAATAAAGTTGTAAACAAAGCCTTTATAAACTACTACGAAGGCAAAAACGACAGACCGTATTGATATTTATACCAAAACGGCATTAAAACAACCTGAAATATCAATCTGTTTTATTGATAATCAATTTATACAAATTGCATTTTGATAGCAGTTTGGCATTATAAAAAACGACAAGGCGACTTGCGTCGCCCTGCCATTCATAAACCGAAAATACATTTTACAATCCCACAACGCGGGTTTTGTATTCTTTTATACAGGCATCCAAACGCTCGTGAGCTGTTGTGTCGCCCGGAACATTGTGCGAAGGATGAATGTAAAGTTTTACGCCGCGCTCTGCCAAAATTTCGGCAACGGTGCAAATTGTCATCCATACTGTTGTAATGAACGCAATTGTTGAAACAGGACCTATTTTGTCCTGATGATTTTTCAAATCGACAGAAGCATCCACCAGCGGGCAACACGAATCAACAACATGATCGGCAATCTCAAACAGATTTTTGCCTGCCGAGTGTCGCGGTTTTTTGTTGCCTGTCGCTCCTGCCGAGCCATAAACAATAACTTTCATTCCCTGTCGTTTTGCTTCAAGAGCCACGTCTATATTCACGGCATTTATTCCTGTATGCGAGAAAAGCCACAGACAGTCGCGTCTGTCAAAGTTCCAACTTTTCATAATTGTTTGTCCGTAGCCTTCGGCGCGTTCGAGGAAAAGAAATTGATGAATACCCATTTCGCCGACAATATGAGTAAAAAACGTAAGCGGAAGTTCGCACAGTGGATGAAATCCCACAAAACCGCCGATTCGCGGATACATTTCTTCGATAGGAAGATTTGCATGTCCGCAACCGAAAGTATGTACCCAGCGTCCGGCTTCGATTGTATCTGCCATGATTTCCGCCGCTTTTTTAATTTGTTCCATTTGAGTTGCCTCAATTTGATTCATTACGCTTTGAGCGTTTTTAAGCCATTGATTTGCTAACATTTTTTTTTAATTTAATATAAAATTTTGATATTTAATTTGTTTTTAACTTTTTTTGAATAAACTTATTTTTGTTTTGATTTTGCCATGGGAAGTATAATCATCATCATCACAACGGCAAAAGCAAGAGCAATCGGGAAACAGGCAAAGTCGCCGCGGTCAAAGAAAATGCCCATAATTTTGTTGAATGTAAACTGTCCGACCAAACCAATGAAAATTGCTATTGAGAATGCCGTTCCCGACAGTTCTCTGAATGCGCTTCCAAGATAATTGAATACAACAGGATAGGTTGCGCCAACGCCAAAGCCGATTAATGCTGTTGACAGATAAACGATAACAATATCGTTTGCAAAATATAAGAATGCAACGCCTGCGACTGCTATCGACAGGTAAAGATAAAGTGTTGCTGTGTCTTTCAGTTTTTTCATAATCGCGCCAAGCGGAATACGTCCAATCAACATGCCTATTGTAAACCATGTGAGTGCAAGTGTTGATGCATTTTCTGACATTTTTTGCGCATTTTTCAAAAAACTTGGAGTGAAACTGCCTGTTATGCCTTCAAATCCGCTTTGAAAAAACAATATCAATGCAAACAGTATAAGCGAAGGATATTTCAGCAATCCTAACGATTTGCCGAGCGATACACTTCCTTGCGGTTTGGCTTTTGGAAACTGTATTACAACAAATAATATTATAAACAAAAACATTATGCACGATACGCAATGTAAAGGTATTGTATAATCGCTTATGAAATAATTAAGCAATGTCCACAACAATGCTCCTATGCAATAAAAAGCGCCGAGAATGCTCAAGCGTGTACCGCGCTTGCTGTCGTCGTAAATTTCGGCGACAAGGGCGTTTGTTTCTCCGTTGAGAATGCCGCCGCCGAAACCGAGCATAAACATGGAGATGTGAAGAATGTTTATATTCTTAAAGTTTGCAAGTCCCTGAATGCCTGCAAGAGCAAGCAGTGCGCCGACTATCAGCAACCATTTGTATCCGAATTTATCTACAATATATCCGAACAGTACAGTGCCTGTAATAATTCCTGTTGATAATGTTGCAGGAAGAGAATTTGCGCCTTCAACTATTTTTTTCAGAGGCTCCAAAATAGGCGCAAGCGCCAACATTGTAACTCCAAAAAACGACAATCCTGCACAGGCTGCTATAAAAACCAAATTTCTATTATACATACTTTTTTATTTTGTAGTGATTTGCCTGCAAAAGTAGCAATAATTTTTAAAGTATCAGAAATAAATTGAGAGGCATTTTTAAATTTACAAAAATAAGTTTGATTTATAGTGGTGATTTAAAAAGTATGCTTGTATAAAAAATTGACAATGAGGGAAAAAGTTGTATATTTGTTGAATGAAAATACATGGCGTTTTGCCGTGCTGGTATGTATTGTTGCAGCAATTACAAAAAATAAATTAGCCTTATTATATGTTTGTTATTTGTTTGATTACAAATAATTTCAACTAATGCTTTAAAAGCAAAATAAAGGGTTGTGCACCCTTTATTTTTCAATGACATTTGCACAAAGTATCTATTTTGGGTAATAGGCTTTTGTGCAAAATTGTCATAACAACATCACCTATGTAAAACCGATGCAAAGATAATTACTTTTTTTCATTTGTCAATAGCTTTGCATAAAAAAATTTCAAAAAAAATGTTAAATATATAGGTTTTTATAAATTTATTTGTTTTTTATCATAATTTAATAAAAATATTGGGGTACAAAATAACGATTTTAAATTAAACTTTTAATTATTGTCATTAAAGCCTTATAAACATTAGAAAAAATTGTAAGCAAAATTTATAAAATATTTTTTATTTCTATAAGCGAATTTATCAAAAACGTAGGCTTTTCGGGCGGTTCAGGTGCATCTTTCGGCTTTAAATAAATCTGATCTATTCCTGCGCGTTTAGCGCCCAAAATATCGCTTACAATGTCATCGCCTGCGATTATTGCATCTTTTTTAGACGAATGTAACGAACTTATCACATGTTGAAAAAATTTAATGTGAGGTTTGTTGTAGCCAATGTTTTCGCAGGTAAAGATTTTCGTAAAATACTTTTTTATATCTGTCGATTCCATTTTTTTGAACTGAATTTCGTTGAAACCATTTGTTACAACGTGCAATTGATAATTTTTTGCCAGCAAATACGTCAATATTTCATGCACATTCGGAAAAAGAGTTGTTCGTTTTGGACTTTCTTCAACAAAACGCTCGCCGAATTTTATTCCTAAATCTTTATCATCAATTCCAAAGTCTTTGAAAGCCAAATAAAATCTGACGCTGCGCAATGTCGCTTTGGTGATTTTTCCCAATGCGTAATCTTCCCACAAACGAATATTATGCGCTTTGTATGTGCGATACCATTTGCCAAAGTCGGCGATGTGTTTGTCGAGTTCGAACCTATAAAAAATTTCTTTTACAGTGTCGTGCGTATCAGTGTCAAAATCCCAAAGCGTGCGATCCAAATCAAAAAGAATATGTTTATATTTCATAATAAAAATAATTTTCGGTGAAGTTTTGAAATAATTTGAGCGTCATTCGTGAACAAAACGCAATGTTATTTCAACAATTTCCGACTGACTTCCTATTCTCTGTTTTGGTCCCCAGCCGCCTGTTCCTGATGTTATATAATAATGCGTATCATTTTTTTTCAAATATCCGTGATGCTTTTCGTAAATTGATTTTGTTACAAGCGTAAACGGAAATATTTGTCCTCCGTGCGTATGTCCCGAAAGTTGCAAATCTACTCCGTTTTCCTGAGCCTGATTGAGATTAAAAGGTTGATGATCGAGCAAAATTACAGGTTTTTGTTTGTCTATATTTTGTAAAAGTTCGTCAAGTTTTTTGCGGCTTTTGATTGTTTTGTCATTGCGTCCGACAATGTAAATATCATTATCAATCAGAACCAAACCGTCCTGCAACATTACGATTCCCGCCGATTTCAGATAATTTACCGTATTTTGCGTGTCGCCGTAACATTCGTGATTTCCAATAACTCCATAAACGCCAAGCGGCGCCTGTAACTGCAAAAATTCTTCTTTCATGTTTTGTTTTATAATAGGCTGAGAATGAGTATCTGCAATATCGCCAACAAGCAAAATAATATCAGGTTTTCGTGAATTTATCAAATCAACGTATTTTTTCAGATATTTTTTATCAACCGAATATCCTAAATGCAAATCGCTTGCAGCAACAATTTTCAAAGTTTCGATTTTCGCCTTTTTATTGATATTTATATCAAGTTTTTCGATTTTTATATTGTTGAAATTGTATCGTCCCCAAATTATTGTTAATACGACAATTGCAAACGCAGCAAATATTATTATCCGTTTTATTTCTATTTGATGTGGATTGAACGGCAAAAAATGAAAATATTTGTTTAGAACGCTTATCAAACCAACGAACAGCATGACGAGCATGAAATAGAAACATGCAATTATCCACGTTAGCGAATAGTTGTTTATGAGGACATTTATATTTAAAGGCAAGTGTTCTCTGAAAAAAACGCTTATCGAAAATATTGCGATAATTATCAAAAAAAACAGATTGTACATCAATTTTATCCAGAATATTTCAGGCAAAATGTTTCTTATTTTGAAGTAGGCAAAAGAACTTACGAGAACAAATACTATTATAATAACCAGTCTAAACATATTTTTCATTTTTAATTGATATTTAATCGTCATTTATTTTAAAAGACATTTGTGATAAGTAAATATTTTAAAATAAAATGATTTTTTTACCACACGGCAAAATTAATAAATTAATTAACAATGGATAATTAACAATTAAAAACGGTCAAATATTTTTTGTGTGTGTTTGTGAAAAAACAAAAAAACCTCTGTATGAATAGCAGAGGTTTTTTGAGTTTGTTTGTTTTTAATTGTTGTTTATTTTGTAACTCTTTCAAGCCATTTCAACATAAATAACATTGTAAACATCGAAAGCGAACATGCTGTAACAAATATCATCCATGTTCCCCAAATAGGAATATTTTTATAAAATATTACGCCAATAAATAACAATTGATTACCAACAGCAGTAGCGCTCAACCAACATCCTTGCATAATACCTTGATATTGTGGCGGCGCCACTTTTGAAACAAATGCAATTCCAAGAGGACTTATAAAAAGTTCGGCAACAGTAAGTATAAGATAAGTTCCTATAAGCAACCACGGTGTAACACGAGCAGCATCTGCTAATCCGCCTGCTGCTTTTCTTGCTTCATCAGTTGGCAAACCTATTGAACCTAATGTCATTACAATAAATGCAACTGCTGCAATTCCCATACCGATAGCAATCTTTTTGGGCGTAGATATTTCGTATCCTTTAGATTTCATCCAACCAAAAAGACCAATAATAATTGGCGTTAGCAGAACTACAAAAAGCGGATTAAATGTTTGGAATACTTCAGCGCCTTCAAATGATGTAAATCCAAGATCTAATTTCAGTAATCGAGTATAATTGTCGGCGAACAATGTTAGTGTTTGTCCGTTTTGATGAAATGCAAACCAGAAAAATATAACCACAGCAAAAACAGCAAACAAAGCATATATGCGCTGCTTAATCTCTTTGGTATCCATTTGTACAGCAGCAGCCGATTGCTTTGAAATAGATTTAGAGGCTGGATTGGGTAATTGTTTTTTATTTACTAAAAATATAATAAGTGAAATAATCATCGCAAAAATAGCGATGCCAAACGAATAATGATAACCTGTCATAAAAACATCAAGATAATCGTTAGCAAAAACCGTTAAATCTTGCGATTTGTTTCCCACTTCCGTTGCCAGTTCTGTGAATCTGGTAGAAGCTTCAGGAGTTATATTTCCACTAATCCATTGATTGCAAAGTGCTGGTAAATCAGAACTAAATTTAAAACCATTGTGTTGTACCCACCAATTTCGCAAACCTACAGCAAGCAATGGCGCAAACATTGCTCCAATGTTAATAAACATGTAAAAAATTTGAAATCCGGTTTCCCTTTTGTCTGTATATTTAGGATTATCATACAACTGACCTACAACCGCTTGCAGATTACCTTTGAATAATCCATTACCAAATGCAATAGTCAATAATCCTAAACATGTTAATGTAAGAATAACCGGCATATTTTGCACTGGTGTTTTGGTTGGAATAGCCAACAGGAGATAACCTGCCGACATCATTAGCAGACCAATCAAAATAGTGTTCTTATACTTTTTGGTTTTGTCTGCAATAAAACCTCCTAACAGGGCAAGAACATAAATTAAAGCATAAAATACCGAATAAATAATTGCGCCTTGCGAGCCTGTAAATCCGAATTTATTATTAAGAAATAATAGCAATATTGCCATCATAATGTAGAAGCCAAAACGTTCTCCCATGTTTGAGAGCGCGGCTCCAAGTAATCCTTTTGGATGATTTTTAAACATAGATTTTTATTTTTTTTGAATTAATACTAAAATTTTTTGACAAAGTTAATAATAAAAATACGACAAAATATGTTTTTTTTTAAAAATAATTAATTTTTTGCTCATTCTTTAATACATCTTACCGAATAGGCATCGGCACGCGAGCCGTTAAATAAAATCATGGTTGCAATTCCGTCTGTTCCATTATAATTTTTTGTTTGAAACGAAAGCGGCGTTAAACTTGTTCCATTAGTCGAATTGTACGGAGCATTGCTCCAATACGAACCCCAAACTCCGCTTACGCTTCCCATCAACATTGCATACCGTCCGTCGAAACGGGCCGCGGCAGGAAAATACGAGGATGCGTTTTCACTCAGTTTGAATGTCCATCCGTAATTGTAATCATTTATGTCCAACACGCCGTTGCTGTCAATATCAACTACGTTAAAATCTGAAACGGCAAAAGCCATGTTGTACGGATTTGGAGTAATGAAATTTTTGAAAACATCGGCAGGAGGAACTCGCCACCCGACAGGACAGGGATCATAACACGATTTTGTTCCTTTATTGGTATAATTTCCATCAATATCTTTTTCGTTTCCTGTGGGATTTCCCCACAAAGCATCTGTACTTTTACTTGCTTCGAGCCAGTCTTTTGAGGTCGAAATCTGCGCCCAGTTTGAAAGACAAACTGTTGGATTTTGTATTGAATATACAAGATTGTTGTTTGTCAAATCAGTCCAACTTGAATTTTGTATTGTAACGGCGTTACCATTCATATCATAAAGCGGAGCGCCTGCTGTGGCTGTTGTTCCTGTTAAGGTTGCTGCTGCGGGAAAAGGATCTTTGCGTCCCCATTGATATAACATGCCATAACTTTTAGCATTTGCGGCTTCGTCTGTCAAAGCGCCAAGATTTAAGTTCATTACCTCATAACCCATTGTCGAATTAAGCGCAGTTATTGCAACCTCAGGCATCCATATATGCCAAGTCCACAAAATGTTTTCGTTATTGTCGCATACGGCTATAACAGCATTCCCTGTCGCAAAAGTTTCGGATGTTCTGAAAACAACTTTGTTTTTTGCAGCGTCCAATGCAACCGAATCAATAAGTCCTGCGCCATTGTTATAATAATCCTGCCACAAAATTTTTACCGATGCGGGCGAAATACGAGAGTCATCTGTATGAAAAGCATCTTCGTCAATTATGCCGACATTACCATTTCCGATTATGTTTGCCGCAAATGAATAGTTTCCCGATTTTGTTACGATATAACAGTTTGATGTCCCGTTTTCGCTAAGGTCGGTTATAATTTCTCTGCGGTTGTGATTGCGATTAGAGCGATGATGATTTCTGCCAAAAGTAGTAAATTCGTAATCATCGCAGGCAATAAATGCTGTAATTGCAAAAAACATTGCATAATTTAAAATTTTTTTCATTTTTCTTAAATTTTATCTGATTGTTAATATAAAAAAGTTGAATATTAAAAATCCGATTTTTTCACAAAAGTAATATTTGTTGACGCAATTTCATAAACAATTACAGAAAAAAATCAAAAAAGTTATTTTAAAATATTTGGTAATAAAATAAAGTTTACTACCTTTGCACTCCCAAATTGGAGAGATGGCAGAGTGGTCGATTGCGGCGGTCTTGAAAACCGTTGAACTGAGAGGTTCCCGGGGTTCGAATCCCTGTCTCTCCGCAGGATGTCCGAGAATCTCAAAAGTCATTTGATTTTTGAGATTTTTTGCTATTGGGAAAGATGCCGGAGTGGACGAACGGGACGGTCTCGAAAACCGTTGTACCCGTAAGGGTACCGAGGGTTCGAATCCCTCTCTTTCCGCTCAATGTTTATCTGAAAGAAAATCTATCATATTTTTTATGACACGAGTGCATACAGGACAAAATGGAGCATAATCGCGCATCATACAATGAACTTTTGGTCGATAAATACCTTTTGACAAATATCCTCCGCCTTCAAAAACGCCCAATTTATCAGCATTTTCACGATTGTCTGCCGTAGGAATTGGCGTGTCGGGCGACAGTAGATCTTTCCATTTGCTGTCGAAATCTGTTAAGGTTGTTATATTAGGTTCCCATGGTTCGAGATTAAGATTATAAAATTGATCGTCGTATGCAACTTCCGAAGTAAAATATTCGTCGGCAAGACCTGCAAAACTGTGTCCAAATTCGTGTACAAAAACAGAGGCTGTGCGCTCATTATCGGAAGTTCCCATCGCATAAAGATTGTACATTCCGCCGCCGCCGTATATATCGGTATTTACCAGAATAAAAACGGCATCGCAAGGCACATTCCAAACTGCATCGCGAATGGGTTTCATATCTTGAGTTGTCAAATACCGCTCGATGCCGAAAGTATAAAATCCTGAATTTAATGCAGTTTGTTTGAATATCCCTTTTCCCGAAATATCCATTCCCGATTCTTCGGATACCAATTCTACAGCCCAGACATTAAACTCGCTGCGATACATGTCGAAAGGCGGAGTTTTGAACAATAACTCGGTGAAACGAACGGCATCGTTCATAAATTTTGCCTGTTCGCCGGCAGTATAGCCTTCTCCCATAAAAACCAGATCAATTTTGTCGGACGTACTGCCATTGTATTGAATTTTATTGACTTTATTTTCTTTCAGTCTGTCGCGGTTAATAAAAATGCTGCTCGGATCAATATCAATTTTCAATAACGAATAAAATTGCATATCGTCTTTATTGCGACCGAGAATATCGACTGTTATTTTTTGTTTGGGATAAGGAAAAGATACGCTGTTTGTCCATGACTGGGTTTCGGTTTTTGCCTGTTCGGTTGTCCTCCATTCTTCGAACAAAGTATTGAACCCGCGCGAATATATAAGATTTCCGTTTGCATTGTCGTAAACGTTTACATAATATCCGCCATAGTTGAATTTGTCGATAAGATTATGCATCGCACCACCCCACACGGGTTCTTCGCGTATCTGTTGCAATGCAGCGGTTTGATAATCATAATTTCCTACAAGCGCAAAATCGATGCGCATACTTTTGTTTTCAAAATATTTATCAAAATTTGTTTGTCCGCAACTTGCGAAAGTTATCAAACATAATAAAGTCGAAATAAAAATTTGTTTTTTCATCATTTGTTATTTTTAATCATATTAAACTTATAAACATAAATAGATAATGAACAATTTGAAATTGAAAAATATCATATTATGCAATAGCAAATTTATATGTTTTTTTTGAGTTATACGTTGAGTTTATAAAAAATGTTGCTTGTGATTATGTCAGCGCTCTTGTTTTTATAGCATAACGAAGCGCTCGAAGAAGACAACAAAGCAATTGTAATGCCTTCAAATTCCTTTCATCGACAGTTGTATTCGTTTGCGCATTATGTCAATATTCAAAACCTTTACTTTCACGTGTTGATGAACAGAAACCACCTGAGCAGGGTCGGAAATAAAATGATCGGCTAATTCGGATATATGCACAAGTCCGTTTTCTTTAATGCCTATATCGACAAAACATCCGAAATTGGTTATATTGCTGATAATGCCGGGAATTACAATACCTTCTCGCAAATCTTCAATGGTTTTTATGTTCGGATCAAACGAAAATACCTGAATTGTTTGGCGCGGATCGCGTCCGGGCTTGTCTAATTCGTCGATAATATCAAGAAGCGTAGGCATACCTGTGGTTTCGGTTATGTAGTTTTCAAGTTTCAATTTCTTTTTCAACGATTTGTCCGAAATCAATTCTTCTATCGAGCAATTCAAATCTTTTGCCATGCGTTCTACAATATGATAACTTTCGGGATGTACGGCAGAATTGTCCAACGGATTAGTGCCTTCCTGTATTCTCAAAAATCCGGCGCTTTGTTCAAATGCTTTTTCACCCATTCGCGGCACATTGTGCAACTCTTTTCGCGTTTTGAAAAGTCCGTTTTCGGCGCGATAATTTACTATGTTTTGAGCCAGCACAGCGCCAAGCCCCGATATGTACATCAACAAATGTTTGCCCGCAGTGTTTACGTTTACTCCTACGGAATTTACGCAGTTTATAACTGTCTGGTCAAGACTTTTTTTCAACAAAGTTTGATTTACATCGTGCTGATATTGTCCCACGCCTATACTTTTAGGATCTATCTTTACCAGTTCGGCTAATGGATCCATCAAACGGCGTGCAATACTCACCGCACCGCGTACGGTTACATCGTATTCGGAAAATTCTTCTCGCGCAATTTTTGAAGCGGAATATATCGAAGCTCCATTTTCGCTGACAACAAACACCTGCACTTTCCGATTGTAATGTACTTTCGTAATAAGTTGTTCTGTTTCGCGACTTGCCGTTCCGTTTCCAACAGCAATGGCATCAATAAGATAAGCAGAAACAAGATATGATATTTTTGCTGCGGCTTTTGCCTTATCGTTTTGAGGCGGATTAGGATAAACAGTTTCATTATGCAATAAATTTCCCTGCTCATCCAGACAAACAAGTTTGCAGCCTGTTCGGTATCCAGGATCGATTCCCAATACGCGTTTTTGTCCGAGCGGAGGAGCAAGCAAAAGTTGCCGCAGATTTTCGGCAAATACGCGAACGGCTTCTTTGTCGGCTTTTTCTTTGCTCATGTTGGCAAATTCCGTTTCTATTGATGGTTTCAGCAAGCGTTTAAAAGCATCGTCAACAGCTTCGGCTACATGCTCAGATGATTCGTTTACGCCTTTCACAAAACGGTGTTTCAGACGTTCCATGCAATTATCAGCATCGGGCGATATGGCAACTCGCAATATTTCTTCGGATTCTCCACGCCTCATTGCCAGCAGACGATGTGAAGTGCAACGGTTCATCGGTTCATTAAATTCAAAATAATCACGATATTTTGCGCCTTCATCCTCTTTCCCTTTCACCACTTTTGAAGTAATAACGGCAGTATGAGCAAACGAATTACGAACAACGTTGCGTGCGCTTTCGTTTTCGTTTATCCATTCGGCAATTATATCGCGAGCGCCCTGTAAGGCTTCTTTTTCGTTTTCTACTTCGTCGTTAAGAAAAGCAGATATGCGAGCCGACAAATTGCGTTCGTTCTGCATAAAAATAATATTTGCCAAAGGCTCTAATCCTTTTTTTCTTGCGATTTCGGCTTTTGTAACACGTTTTGGTTTGTATGGCAAATATATATCTTCAATTTCGGCGCTGTCCCACGACTCTTCTATTCGTTTTTTAATTTCGGGAGTAAGTTTGCCCTGTTCATCTATAGACGACAGAATGACTTCTTTCCTTTTCGACAAATCAACAAACTTATCCAGCAAATCGTTTATCTGGCTTATTTGTACTTCATTAAGTCCACCTGTTGCCTCTTTGCGGTAACGGCTGATAAAAGGAATGCTAGCGCCTCCATTTAGCAGTTCTATTGTTTTTTCGACCTGTCGTACAGGAATATCAGTGTTTTTTGAAATCAGAATATTAAACATTGTCATTATCGTTTATATCGAAATATTTGTCAAAGGTATATTAAATTTGGACTTTTCCAATAAATTTTTTCTAAAAATCCACGTAAGATAAGTGTTATTTCGGTGAATTGATTTGTGATAGATGACTAACACACAAATTAAAATCAAAAAAATAGAAAAAAGAATATGAAAACTAATACCAAACTGCTATCAAAATGCAATTTGCATAAATTGATTATCAATAAAACAGATTGATATTTCAGGTTGTTTTGATGTTGTTTTGGGTATATATAGTCGTTCCTTAAAAAGAATATAAATTATTTATTAATAAGTAATTATGAATGAAAATCAGGAGGAAAATATTATTCCAAAATCATTAAATCAAAGATTTACAGTTCAATCAATAAATGCTTTGAAAATGTCCCTGACGGGACAGAATCTATAACTCAACAAATAAACAATAAAATGATTAATGTTAACCGCAGAGTTCGCAAAGCCATAGCGTTCTTTGCGGTAAAACAACATTAAGCAAATAAACAAATAAACAAACAGACAAAATCATCAATTAGTCAATGCATCATTTAACCTAATTTCGTAGCAATCAATAAAATCAATACCTTTCTGCAAAATTTTTGTCAATTATATTTTAATTTTATCAGGTTTTTTGTTATTTTTGTCGTTTATTAAATTTGATTTTATGAAAATTTCAAAAACTAAAATAATTAAATGGTTCTGGATAATTTTCTGTACGCCATTTGCTTTGCTAATATTAATGATTCTGCTGGTAATGACAGGCATATTCGGTTCGTTGCCATCGTTCAAAGATTTGGAAAATCCTCAACGAAAACTTGCAACAAACATAATTTCGTCCGATGGCTCTACGCTTGGAACTTTTCACGTCGAAAACCGTTCGCCTGTAAACTATGAAGATTTGTCGCCAAATCTTGTAAACGCTCTTGTAGCGACCGAAGACATTCGTTTCTACAATCATTCGGGCATTGATTTTAACAGTCTTGCTCGGGTTGTCGTTAAAACGATTATAGGAGGAAACAGAGCCGGCGGAGGTGGAGGAAGTACAATAACTCAACAACTTGCGTTAAATCTTTTTTCGGAACGTTCGACAAATAAAATAAAACGCACAATACAAAAATTGCAAGAATGGGTTACAGCCGTAAAGATAGAACGAAGTTACACCAAAGAAGAAATAATCGCAATGTATTTCAATACGGTTCCTTTTGGCAGTAACGCTTTCGGGATAAGAGCAGCATCTCAAACATTTTTCAAAAAAGATCCTGCCAATTTGAACATTCAAGAAGCCGCCGTTTTGGTAGGATTAGTAAACGGACCTACAATGTACAGTCCTGTCCGCAATCCCGAAAGAGCGCTTAAACGCCGCAATCATGTGATTTCGCAAATGTGCAAATATGGTTACATATCGGAAACCGAAAGCGATTCGATAAAAAATATTCCCATCGACATATCCAAATATTCTCAGCAAGATCACAACAGTGGCTTGGCTCCTTATTTTCGCGAAATGCTTAAACGCACAATGAACGCAAAAAAACCTGAAGCAAACAAATACAGCAACGATGCCGATTATCAATACGATTTATATCAATGGGAAAACAATCCGCTTTACGGATGGTGTAACAAAAACACAAAAAACAATGGCGAGAATTATAACATCGACCGCGATGGCTTAAAAATATATACAACAATAGATTCGCGAATGCAGCGTTATGCCGAACAAGCCGTAGAAGAACATTTGGGAAAATATTTACAACCAAAATTCAACAACGAAATAAAGACAAGAAAGCAATTATTTTCGGACTTGTCAAAAAAAGAAATTGACAATATCATTACCGCGGCAATAAAACAAAGCGACCGTTACAGAGAAATGGCAAAAGCGGGATATTCTCATTCCGAAATAATAAAAACATTTGATGAGCCTGTAAACATGACCGTTTTCTCGTGGGAAAAAGGGAACAAAGATACAACAATGACGCCTCGCGATTCGATACTTTACTACAAATCGTTTTTGCGTGCAGGTTTTATGGTTGTCGAACCGCAAACAGGATATATAAAAGCCTACGTAGGCGGAATAAATTTTAAATATTTCAAATACGATGCCGTACAGCAGGGAAAACGGCAGGTAGGATCAACAATAAAACCGTTTTTATACACTTTGGCAATGCAGGAAGGATATAATCCATGTTCGGAATTGCCCTGCGTGCAGCCGCGCATAGAATACAGTCCGGGAAAATTTTGGACGCCTGAAAGCACAACACGGGAAGAACATCGCGGAAAAATGATGACGCTGAAAAAAGCGCTGGCTTTAAGCGACAACTGGATTTCGGGACAGTTGGTCGAAATATTCGGACCGCAGGCATTAGTTGATATGTGTCATCGAATGGGTATCCACAGTTATATGGAGGCAGTTCACCCATTGTGTTTGGGCAGCGCCGATGTTTCTCCGTTCGAAATGGTTGGAGCGTTTGCGACTTTTGCAAACAAAGGAGTATATACCGAGCCATTTTTTGTAACACGAATCGAAGATAACAAAGGAAATGTTTTAAGTACATTTGTTCCCGAAAGCAGAGAAGCAATAAGTTCGGAAACGGCTTACCTCATGCTGAATTTAATGCAGGGAGTTGTTAATCACGGCACTGCGATACGTTTACGAACAATGTATGTTCCCGAAGGACAAATCGCAGGAAAAACAGGAACATCAAACAACCAGTCGGATGGATGGTTTATGGGAACAATGCCTAAACTTACAGGCGGAGTCTGGGTTGGAGGCGAAGACAGAAGCATACATTTTTCAGGTCTTGCACTTGGCGGCGGCTCCAGCATGGCGTTGCCTGTTTGGGGTATTTTTATGAAAAAAGTTATTAATGACAAACGACTTAATGTTTCAAAAGATGATGTTTTTGAAAAACCTGCAAACATTACATTAGGCTTTGACTGCGATACGGCAGATAAAAATGACACCGAAGATACAGAACAGGGGAATAATAACAGTGAGAATAATAATTTGTTCTTATTGAGATAATATATATCTATTGATAATTAACACACTTAATTGAATTTAATTCTTTTATACAACTTTTTAATTCAAATAATATATCGTTAGTAAAACAAAATTAATTACCTTTGCAAACCAGAATCAGGAAAATGGCAAAAAAATTAATAAATATAATCATTTCAACAGCAATCGTATTGCTTTGTGCTTGTTTTATAGCATCATCGTCATCCGATAATTTCAAAATCGTAAAAAATCTTGACATATTTTTTTCAGTATTTCGCGAATTAAATCTTCTTTATGTTGATGATATTGATGCCGACAAAATAGTAAAATCGGGAATTGACGGCATGTTGAACGAACTTGATCCTTACACAACATTTCTTCCCGAAGAAGACAGCGAAGAATTTGACTTGGCTACAACAGGCGAATATAGCGGAATAGGCGCAATTGTCGGCATACAAAACAGTTACATACAAATTGCGGAAACATACAAAGATTTTCCCGCCGATAAAGCAGGTCTTGTTTCGGGCGATTTGATTTTATCTATCGACAATATTTCGCTATACGAAAAAACAACAACCGAAGCAAGCAATCTGCTGAAAGGCGAGCAAGGCACAACAGTTAATTTGCAAATAGTAAAACTAAAAACTTCGGATACGGTGAACGTAAAACTGACACGCGAAAAAATTCATATTTCTGGAATTGCACATGCAGGAATAATGCACAACAACATAGGATATATAGCATTGTCATCATTTACGCAAAGTTGCCAAAAGGACTTCAAAAACGTTTTACGCGAACTCGAAGCAACAAAACAAATGAAATCGCTTATAATTGATTTGCGTGGAAATACAGGCGGATGGCTTGAAGGTGCAATCGACATAGCAGGAATGTTTGTAAAAAAAGGAACGGAGATTGTTCACTCGCGCGGACGAATAAAAGATTTTGATTATTCGTACAAAACAAAAGAAGAACCGTTAGAATTAAACATTCCCATTGTTGTGCTGGTAAACGGCGGCTCGGCATCATCGTCCGAAATTGTTGCCGGAGCATTGCAGGATTTGGATCGCGCTGTAATAGTTGGAACACGAACATTCGGAAAAGGCTTGGTGCAAACAGTGCGTCCGGTAGGTTACAACTCGCGCATAAAATTGACGACAGCAAAATATTACATCCCAAGCGGACGCTGCATACAGGCACATAATTTTTCGGAACGTAACGAAGATGGCAGCGTAGCCACAATTCCCGATTCGTTGAAAAAAGAATTTAACACCGTACACGGCAGAAAAGTATATGATGGCGGCGGAATCATGCCCGACATTGAAGTAAAAACGGATGAATTCAGCGATATTGCAATAAGTCTGGTATTGCGCAATCTAATAGCGGAATTTGCAATAAAATATTTCGCCAAACACGAAAATATTGCCGAACCCGAAAATTTCAAAATCACAGATGCAGATTATTTTGATTTTATCGAATTTCTTTCGGACAAAGAGTATGATTATCAGACAAAGGTTGAAAATCTTGCTGAAAAATTATCGGAAGAAATAAAAAACGGAAAATACAACGACAATATCAAATCGCAGATTGATGCTTTGAAAAATCAAATAACACACGACAAAATCAAAGATTTACAAACATATAAACATGAAATATCGCAACTGATAGAAGAAGAAATTGCAGGCAAATATTTTTATCAGCAAGGCAGAATAAGAAAAATATTAACAGATGACAGGCAACTTGATGCAGCAATTGATATATTGCTTAATCCAAATAAATACAGCGAAATATTAAACAAACAATAATTTAATAAGATGACAGACAAAAAACAAACGTCAAATTTAGACCAGGTGGGGTCAAGCATCAGCAGAATTTGTGAAAATACAAAAATAACAGGCACCATAGAAACAACAGGCGATATTAGGATAGACGGCACTCTTGATGGTTCTGTTGTATCAACCGGACGCGTTGTAATAGGATTGAAAGGTAAAATAAAAGGCGATTTACATTGTTCGTGCTTAGATGTTTCAGGTAAAATTAAAGGAAATATTATTACTGATGACGTGCTGATTTTGAAAGAAAAATCGGTGCTTGTCGGCGAAATTACCGTTCAAAAACTGATAATAGAAAGCGGAGCGACATTCAACGGGCTTTGTAAAATGCCGAATAACGAAGCCGAAAACAATAATGAAAACAACACAAAATAAAGTGCAGAAAGTGCAGGTTGTATTTGCTATTGTAATATTCTATTCCAATTTCTGATAATAAAAAAGTTGATGTTCGGGTAACAGATAAGGATGAAATATCTTTAATAAATCTTTAAGAATTATTTGAGGATTAACAATTCCCGATTCCCAAAAATCATTTCCTCCATGAGGATTCAGTCTTTTGTTGTTATTATAAACGTTTCCGTTTCTGAACGCCGATATATTTGTCAGTCTTCTATCAAGACTTTGCAACTGTCGAAGCGATGTTTCGCTGTTTTGATTAATCCAGACATCGGCATCAAGCGCTTTTGTGTAAACGTATTCGATATTCGTGGGATTGCTTTCTCTGGAATTTTGCGTTTCGCGTTCAAAAATATATTCGCCTCCTGCATCTTTGAGTAAATTTATTGCAGTAGATTTTGCCGAAGGAAGATACCAAACATCTCTGTATGGAGCGTTTATCAATACTTTTGGCTTGTTGCTTACATTTTCGGCAAGCGCTTTAAGTTGATTATATTCCTTTTCGATGGTTTTTAATTTTTCGATTGCCTTTTCTTCTTCATTGAAAAACGCCGCAACAGCAACCAGCCACTCAGTTTTTGCAAGAGGCGTTTCTTCAAGATATTCGCCGATATAGACAAGTTTAATTCCCATTTCGTTGAGTTTGGCTTCGGTTTTACCGAGTTCTCCATCAACGCCGTATGCAAATATTACATCGGGTTTCAGCGAGGCAATAACTTCATACGAAAGATAATTTTCGTATCCTACATCAACGGTTTGACTGTTTGCAATGCGCTGCCTGAGGTTTTCGTTTGAAATATAACCAGCTCCCGACACGCCGACAATTTTATCCACCTTGTCGATAAAGTCAATGAAAGCAACGTGAGTTGACGACAAACAAATGACGCGTTCAACAGGAATTTTCACCGTGCGAACAGCGTCATTGTTTTTGTTTGTAAGGGTATATGTGAATTTCACATTTTGCGAACCTTGCCATGGATTATGCACAATCAAACGTTTATCATCGCCATCGTTTTCAATAATAAACCGTTCAGAAAATGCCGGTTTGTAATAAACTTCATGCTGTTCGCCGTCTGTTTCGTTTTTTATTCTGTTTTGCCTGCATGCAGAAACAAGCGATATGCCAATCAGCAAAAACCAGACATTTTGTTTCAAATTCATTTTACGCCACAGGTTGTCCAATCATGCCGCTAACCAAAAATACCAGAGCAACGCCAAGAATAGCGTAAAGTTCGGGAAAAGCGGCAAGAATCAAAGTATTGCCAAAAACTTTGTGTCCGTTGCCGATAGCGGTAATTCCGTTTGCACAGATTTGTCCCTGTTTGATTGCGCTGAACAAACAAACTATTCCAACGGCAGCGCCTGTTCCCAAAATTGCTGCGCCTTGCAGCGCCGTCATGCTTATGGTTAAAAAATTTTTAAGCAAGTAATAACCTGCAAAGCCGTAAAGTCCCTGCGTACTCGGAAGAGCAGTAAGCAACATGCAACTGCCAAAAACGCCGCTGTCTTTCTTAACTGCGCCGATAGTTGCACTCGCCGCAATACTTATTCCCAAACAACTTGCAACGCCCGAAAGCCCAACCATAAATGCTACACCAATGTAAGCCAATAAAATAGGATCCATAATTTTTTATTTTTTTTAATTTTTAATTTGTTATTTATTTTAATTTAATTCGATTTATTTTAATTCATATATTTGTTGATGATTAACAATAATTGTCCGACTCCGACACATTGCGGAGAGATTCCTGTACCTGCCGATGAGAAATCCGCACCTGCCAAAATCAGCAATATTGCTGTTGTTTTTAAGATTATCTTTTTCATATTTTTATAAACTTTCGACAGTTCCATTTACTTTCAGTTTTATAGTTTCAACATTTTCCAGCCCATCGTTGTCCACCGCTTTAACGGCAACGTGATAAACGCCTGCTTTTAAGCAGCGTTGTTGCTTGCCATCCGTATCTCTGATTACAGATGCTTTGAAGCCTTTACTTGCATCGTAGTCAAAATCCCAAGAATAAAATTCGATACCTGAAAAACTTTTACCTGTCGCAATAAATTCTATTTCGCGAATGCCGCCTGCATCGCGCAACACTTCGTTTACTTCAATCAGTATATTTGGTTTTTGAGAAACGGGAATAATGCTGTCAACCTGCACAAGTTGTATTGTGATATTATCCTGATTTTTCAACCGTGCAACTTCCTGTACCGCTCCTTTACCAAACGAAAATGCAATAATATATCCTACAGGCTTTCCTGCGTTCACGTTTTTATCGAAATCTGTTTTATCAAACTGTTTGGCTGATACCGAAAAGTTCTTTACCACGTTCACGCCTATTCCTTCGGAGCGTTTTACCTGTATTGGAGTTCCATCGGCAGCAGTACCGTCCACGCCTGCGTCTCCGCCTTTTTTGTTGCGGGGAGAGCCTCTAAACTGTCCAATAATCCAATTTTCAAACTCAAAGGCGTCTTTATTGCGCAAAGTATCATAATCGTATTTATGTAATTTTAATGTGTAAGAATTGGCATAGATACTTGTAAACAGGTCCGTTTGCTGCTGCAGGCACAATTCGGCAACTTTTACTGCCTGTACCGACTGGTCTATTCCTATCCAGTTGCGTCTGAGTTTGTCGGCAACGGCAACTGTTGTGCCTCCGCCTACAAACGGGTCAAGCACAAGGTCGCCTTCGTTGCTGGATGCTTTAATAATCCGTTCTAATAGAGCCATTGGTTTTTGGGTGGGATAACCGATATTGTTCGGACTGTTTTTCGGATAACGAGCTGCTATGGCAATATCCGACCACCAGTCTTCCGGAACTTTCCCTTTTTCGTTCAAAATCCCTTCATCTGATTTTATTTTTCCATCATAAAATGTTCCCGATCCTTTTAAACCTTCTTTGTAATTCGCTTCAGTTTTTGTATTGTAAGGTATTCTGATTTCGTCTATATTTACAGTATAATTATTTTCTTTAGCATACCAAAATATAGTATCATGTTTTTGAGGCAGTCGATGTTTTATATTTGCGGCGGATGTATAGCACCATACTATTTGATTTATTAATTTATGCTGTCCGAATATTTTATCCAGAATATCCACTCTGATATAAGCATCAGCATGCCAGTCGCAGTGCAGAAAGATGCTGCCTGTCGGTCTCAACAGGCGGTGCATTTCAACTACGCGCTCTTTGAGCCATGCTATATAATGGTCGATGCCGCCAGCCCATCTGTCTTGAAATGAGCGTACTTCGCCTTCGTCTCCCCAGATAACTTCGTAGTTGCGATTGCTGAAAAACGGAGGATCCAGATAGATTAAATCTACTGTTTCGCTCTCCATCGTTTTCATCACTTCGAGATTATCGCCTAATATGAGTTTGTTTATTGGCATATTTAGTTGTTTGTCTATTTAATTGTTTTGATTTTATGTTCTTATCTTTTCTTTTTTCAAAGGAGTGAAAACACGCTGTCCTGCTTCAAATCCTGAATTTTTATAAAATTCTACAAACGTCAAACGCATAGGATGCACAAATGCTCCGAGCGCCGACATGCAAAGGTTCAATATGTGTCCTATCGTCAAAATGATAACTATAACTATTTGTTTCAGTATGATAACGTCAGGACTCATTCCAAATGCCAGACTGTTGAACACCATCGCCAAAATCGAACCCGACAAGCCAAGTGCAAACAATCGCAAATATGATAATGCATCGCCTAAAATTCCCGTAATATCATTGTAAGTATTCCACAATCCTGTGCCAAAGTTTATAAATATATTCTTCCCCGGCGAATTGCAAAAGAACATAAAAAACAGTCCCAAGCCAAAGGCGCTCCAAAAAATTTCGGAACCGCAGGGAATAATCAAACCGTATTCAGGTACAATAACCAGAGCGAATATTGATATTACAAGCACAATCATCCAGCCGATGGTTGAAAGTGCGTGTCTGAATCCAAAATATTTTGCTTTGCCGTATGCTTTGACTCCCATGGCAAAAAGCAAATGAATAATTCCTGCGCCGAGAGCAAGGTAAAATAATTTTTGTGAATCAAGAAATATGTTTTTGTATGGTTCAAACAGTTTGAAATCGCCTAATGATGCTCCGAAAAACGAGCCTGTGGCAATTCCAAACAGTAATGTTGCAAGTCCGCACCAAAACGCCAGCCAGCCTACGCTGCGAATGACGGCATTTTTCATTTTTTGCGCAATAAAAAGTCCCATTATCACAAATAGCAAACCATAACCGCCATCGCAAAGACAGAATCCGAAAAAGAAAATATAGAAAGGAGCGCAATATGGCGTCATATCTATTGTTCCGTATTTCGGCAAGGTGTAAAACTGTTCGATAAATTCAAACAATCGCGCAAATCGGTTGTTTTTGAGTTTCACAGGCGTATCATCTTCGGGCGTTGGCTGTTCTTTTATGTAAACGGCTCCCGAAGCGTTTAAGAGATTATCGACTTCGGTTTGCGTATCGACTGTTGCCCAGCCTTCAAGAATTACAAGTTTTCCGTCAGCCGCCGTTTCGCCGCTGTTTGCCGCTTTCGACAGGTGCAGGTCATCCGAAAGGCGTTCGCTTTCGTCAGCAAAATCGTTGATACAGGCAACGCTTCGATTGATAATGCTTTGCTGTTCTTCGATTTCGGTTTCAATATGTTTGATATTTTCCAACGCTCGACTGTATGTTATCGAAGGCTGTTTAAGTTCGGGCAAATCAAATTCAAAAACTTCGGAAACTGTCGCAGCAATTACAAAATATGTTTTTTTATTGATATTGCTTATTTCGGTAATCGAATATTTTTCGTTCCATCGATTTTTAAATTCTTCAAAGCGTTTTTCGTTCAGTTCGTAAAAGTGCAGCGAAATTCCCGCTTTTTGCAGCGTTTCAATATAATTTGCATCAAAATCGCCCCAGGCGGCAAGTTCAACAGTTTCTTTTGAAATTTTGTCTAATTCGGCTTTTAATTTTATGAGTTTGCCGTTAGCATTTTTATAAATTTCCAAAGCCTTGTCAACAGGAATATCATCTTTTTCAATATTCTGTTGATTTTTTTGTGTTTTGGCTACAGATTTCAGATGTTGTACCGCCTGTCTGTAATTTTTAATTTTTTCGACAAGACTGCGTTCTTCATCGTTTGCTTTCCACGCCGAAATGGTAATATCAACCAGTCCGAGTTCCTGTAACTGCTGCAAAAACGACTGATATTCCTTATAGAAAACAATCAGCGAATATTTCATCATTGGAACTATCATTTTGCTTTTTCCTCCATTTTTTCGTGTCTGTCTTTTACTATTTTTTGCGCTGCCTTCGACAGGTTTTCTTCGTCTTCGACAAATCGTTTTATTTTAAGGATTGCTTCCTTATATCCGGGTATCTGCACTTTCTCGTAAAGATTTACTTTTTGCGTAGTTTTTTTACGGGTAAAATCCAAAAGACGCACTTTCTCGTCAACAAATTCGCGTTCCAAACCCAAACGTGCAATATCTTTAAGAACGGCAACGCCTTCGGCATACCAGAGTGGCTTGCTGAAAAGATTAAACGGTTTAAGCGAAAACTTAACATCTTCGATTACAGGAATTTTCACTCCCGCTATTTTCATTGTTTTAATATCAACATCGTCAATTGCAATAAGTCCCGGCTCAAATTCAACCCACAACGCCGACATTTGATCATACGAATTGATTTTGTGCGTAAGTTCGGCATTTATTTCATCTGCCCTGTCTTTCGCTTTTTTCACTTCCATGCGCAACGCCGATTCTTTGCTTTTGATTGTAGGCAAAGCCTTCTCACGAACTTTGAGTTGTTTGTTCAAGTCGTTCAGCGCTGTTTTATTATATTGATATTTTATTGCCATTTGTTTATTTGTATGTTTGTAATCAATTTTGAATGTTTTTCATTCTATTCCTTTACATTCAGCGTTAATTCGCCTGTGCCTTCCAAACCTTCTTTATCTACCGCTTCAACGGCAATACAGTGTTCGCCCGGTTCAAATTTTTTCACTTGTTTGCCGTCCTTGTCTATCACTACATCTGCTTTGAAACCTTCTTCGGAGTTATGGTCAAAATCCCATGAATAAAATTCAATGTCCGAATCGCTTACGGCTGATACTTCCAGTAAATATTTGTAATTTTCCAGTTCTTTTGATGTTATCGATACTTTGGGACCGCTGCCGTAATCAATAATGTCATTCACCTTTTTCAAATCAATAATAATACCTTCTTTATTTTTCAGTCGTGCAGCTTCGGCAACTGCCCCCTTACCAAACGAAAAGGCGATGATGTGTCCTACGGGTTTGCCTGCCGTTTTGTTTTTTTCGAATAATTGCTTGTCGTACCGCTGTACTGCCGAAAGGAATTTATCAATTACATCGCGAGGCACATTGTCTGAACGTTTTACCTGTATCGGAGAGCCATCTGCCGCTTTGCCATCGAGTCCCAAATCGTTTCGCTGCTTGATATTTGGCGTGCCTCCAAACTGCTGTATTATCCACGTTTCAAATTCAAATGCATTCTGATTTCTAAGCATATCGTAATCGTATTTACGTAATTTGAGTTCGTATGGTTGCGAAAACATATCCTGCTGCCTGCGCAGACGCAGGTCGGTAACTTTTACCGCTGCCACCGACTGGTCTATTCCTATCCACCGGCGTTTAAGTTTGTCGGCAACGGCAGCCGTTGTACCGCCGCCTACAAACGGGTCAAGTACAAGGTCGCCCTCGTTGCTGGCTAACTCAATAATTCTTTCTAATAATAATTCAGGTTTTTGTGTCGGGTAACCAATTCTTTCAGGATGATTTCCACGCAACATTGGAATATCCACCCAAATATCATTCAACGCCTCGCCTTTTTCCAAATATTCATCGAGATATTTTTTATATGGTTCTACTCCATTGGCTTGTCCGCGTGTTTCCCAAAACCATTCTCGCCCGTCTGTATCTTTGTGAATTTTTCGGCGTAACATTTTTACTCTATCTTCTTTGTCCCACTCAAATTTCACATAATTTATTCGTGCTTTTTCGGTTTTTACATAGAAAAAAATACTGTCATAACGTGATTGCAGTTTCTTTTCGTTGTATTTTTCCCTTCCTTTATAATGCCATATTATTTCATTTCTGAAATTATCTCTTCCGAATAACTTATTCAGAATATCGACTTTTATTTCTGCATTTGCATGCCAGTCGCAATGCAAAAACATACTGCCTGTTGGCTTCAATAAGCGGTGCATTTCAACTACTCGTTCTTTGAGCCATGCTATATAATGGTCGATGCCGCCTGCCCAGCGGTCTTGAAACGAGCGTACTTCGCCTTCGTCTCCCCAAATCACTTCATAATTTCGATTGCTGAAAAACGGAGGATCCAGATAGATTAAATCTACTGTTTCGCTCTCCATCGTTTTCATCACTTCGAGATTGTCGCCTAATATCAGCCTGTTCATACGCATTTTATTTTATAAGATTTACAAAATTTTCCAGTATTTATCCATCAAATCCTGTTTGATTGCGACTTCGGTCTTGCTGAAATATTTACCGAACAAAGTCCATGTTCTGTCGAGCATTTCTACTGTATCAATATTAATATCGATAGCAAGTATATTTTCGGAATAGTCTTTTGCAAAATTCAAAGCACGTTCGTCATAATCGGTAAGATCGAAACCGTTTTCCAACTTTGTTTTTGCATTAGACGCATCGGCATACAAACGAATTGCTGCATTCATCACCTGAGGATGGTCTTCGCGCGTTTGTTTGCCTATAACCAGCTGTTTCAGGCGCGAAAGGCTGCGGAAGGGATCTATAACGACTTTTCCCGTATCGCTGTCTTTGCGCAAGTATAACTGTCCTTCGGTGATATAGCCTGTATTGTCGGGAATGGCGTGAGTAATATCGCCGCCGCTTAATGTTGTAACGGCAATGATTGTAATAGAGCCGCCATCGGGTAACTGCACTGCTTTTTCATATATTTTTGCCAAATCGGAATACAGCGAGCCGGGCATACTGTCTTTTGAAGGAATTTGATCCATACGGTTTGATACTATCGAAAGAGCATCTGCATATAAGGTCATGTCGGTAAGCAGTACAAGAACTTTTTCGTTTTTATCGACAGCAAAATATTCGGCGGCGGTAAGCGCCATGTCGGGAATCAGTAATCGCTCGACTGGCGGATTATCGGTTGTGTTTACGAAGCAGATAATTTTGTCGAGCGCTCCCGCATTTTCGAATGATTTTTTGAAAAACAGGAAGTCATCGTTCGACAGTCCCATTCCTCCCAGAATGATTTTATCGACCTGTGCGCGCAGTGCAACCAGCGCCATTACATTGTTGTAAGGCTGGTCGGGATCGGCGAAGAACGGTATTTTCTGTCCCGAAACCAGAGTATTGTTAAGGTCTATTCCTGCGATTCCCGTGGGAATGATTTGCGAAGGTTGTTTTCGACGAAAAGGATTTACCGAAGGTCCTCCTATTTCGCGTTTTTCGCCATCGGGTTCAACGCCGCCATCAACTGGTTTTCCGTAGGCGTTGAAAAAACGTCCTGCAAGGTCGTCGCTCACTTTAAGCGCAGGCGGTTCGCCCATAAATACAACTTCGGCATTGGTAGGAATACCTTCGGTGCCTGCAAATACTTGCAGCGAAACCATGTCGCCGTCAATTTTTATTACCTGAGCCAGACGCCCGTCAACTGTTGCAAGTTCATCGTTTGTGATGTTTTGAGCGTGCAGGCTGACTGTTGCTTTGGTAATCGCTTCGAGTTTTGTATAAATTTTTTGAAATGCTTTTGTCATATATTATTGTGTTTTTTTATTAGTTATTTAATCAATAAATTTATTCAGTCAAATAAAGTTTGTTCTATTTTAGAAAAAGAATAATCGTTTTGATCAACAATATTTAAAATTGACCAGTAGCCACGTCCATATTTACCAGAAATGATATTTATTGCATTTTTTTTAGAATCTCCTTTTTGTATTAATTGTTTAAATTCCGAAGTAATTTGATATTTTTCTTTTTCCGACAGAAATTTTCCTTTATTAAAAAGTTTATTTTGTGGAACAGGTCGTTGCCCAACAAGAAATTCGCCAGAAGCAATCTTTTCTATTTCTTTCAGTTGATAATCGAACGCATTTTTGTTGATTTCAAAACCGCAGGCATACCTGCCCAAACCAATAGCAACCTTTGCTGTAGAAAAACTGCCCAAGAAAAAATCACATACCGTATCATTCGGATTACTCGAATACAAAATCATTTTAGTTAAAAGTGATTTGGGTAATTCGTTTTTGTTTTTTATTTGCCCCGGTTTGTATTCCCTATTAATTATCCAGACATCTTCTCTATCCAAATAATTCAAGCTTCCTCCATTCTCATTTTTCTCGCAATCGGCATAAAAAGCATTAGTGTTGAAAGTTATATTTTCTCCATGTTTTATAAAATATAGAATATGATAATGAGAAGATATGAATTTTTTACTTGTATAAACTCCAAAATTATATTTCCATATGATATGATTTCTTTCTTCAAGATTTGTTTCCGCCAAAGCATTTAATATATGTCTTAAATTTGAATATCCGGAAATAATGTAAATACTGCCTCCCGGTTTAAGTACTCGTTCTGCTTCTTTAATCCATTTAAACGAAAATTCAGGATATTCTTCTTTTGAAACTTCAACATAACCTTCGATAACATTATTTTCATCACGATTATAATGTTTATCCAATTTATCTCCATTGATGCCATAGGGCGGGTCGGAAATAATCAGGTCAACCGAATTGTCCTTTAAATATTTTTTTGCACCTTCAATGCAGTCTTCGTTATAAAACATCATAATTTAATAACATAATTTTCAAATTTATCTATTTTTTCCAAATTCAGCATATATTTTTCAGGACGGGGCTTGCCGTTTGAATTTCTACCCTGTTTCATTGTTAACAGAAAATCAATATCATCTTTTTTCAATATTAAAAGCACAATTTCTATTAATTCTGCCTTGGTTTTTCTGTAACGAGAAACAGATGTTCTATCTTCTCTGGCTAATTCATAATCAGATTTCCCTCCTTTTAATTCTGTATGCCATTTTTGAAAAGTCCTGTTAATATCATTATATTCTACATCGCACAAAGCAATTATTTCTCCGTGACAGCCTGATTTCTCAATAGACATATCCATTGCAGATTTATCATTAAGAATTATTTTCGTTTCATCTGATTTTATCGCTTTTGCTTTTAAATCCCAATTTATCGTTCTTTTTAAATCAAAACACACGTTATTATATCTGTCACCCGGAAATGAGAATTTATCTGCAAGTAATTTTTTGACTTCATATTCAAAATAAAAAGCCCACCATTCCATTTGCTTCCAATTGTAATCTGCTGCTTTTAATTTCAATATGCATTCTTTTCCATCCCAATTTTGAGGCAATTCAGGCAGTTCTTTTTTTAATATTTCAATGTCTTTTGTATAAATTTTTTGAAATGCTTTTGTCATATATTTTTATTTTAATGTGTTATAAATTTTATCTGTTCTGCTCAAAAATACAGTTTTAATGATTGCTGTAAACTGCCGCCGACACCTTTTTCATACTTGCCGCAATGCTGGAAACTTTCACAGAGGCTTCGGGTATGCTTGCCGCAATGCTGGAAACTTTCACAGAGGCTTCGGGCATGCTTGCCGCAATGCTGGAAACCTTCACAGAGGCTTCGGGCATGCTTGCCGCAATGCTGGAAACTTTCACAGAGGCTTCGGGCATGCTTGCCGCAATGCTGGAAACCTTCACAGAGGCTTCGGGCATGCTTGCCGCAATGCTGGAAACCTTCATTGCCGTGTTTCGCAAACCTTCCTTGTTCTGATATTTTGTATGTTCCTGTCATTTATTCCGTATCTGTAATAATGTTGAGCCGTCATTTCATCTGCCAATCCGGTTATCGGCGCTATTCTACTCGGCGTTCGTTCAGCAGTTCGTTCATTTGTGTTTCGTATCTTTTGAAGTCGTCGCTTTGAAAGACGCTGTAATTCATTTGCCTCATATTGTTTATTATATGTTTGTAAAAATCTATACATTCGTTAAAGTTGTCGAATGAAAATTTTGTTCGGCATATATCAAGCGCCTTTTCAAACATAAACTGCTGTCGTTTCAACGGCGCCGAAGCGTCTATCGCATCAAAGGCATCCTGTTGCAGAATTACATAATCGATGAGTTCCGACTTCCAGAAACGGTCGTGATATTCGACAGGCACGCTGTCGTCTCCCAGAATGTTTATCTGTTCGTAGGCTTCGCGTCCGCGCAAAACGATGTTTTTTCCTTCGCTCACATTTGCCGTCCAGTTTTCGCTTATGGTTTTGTTAAGATATTCGCATATTTCGGGATATTCGAGATATTTTGAATAGCTGTCCACAGGATCGACTGCGGGATAGCGTTTGCTGTCGGCGCGGTTTTGCGCCAGAGCGTAAAAACAGCGCGCCGCTTTTTTTGTCGATTCGGTTACAGGCTCTTTGAGATTTCCGCCGGCGGGCGACACCGTTCCTATAAACGTAACCGAACCTGTCGTGCCGTTGTTGAGATAAACCAAACCTGCGCGTGCGTAAAAGTTTGAAATGATTGCCGACAAGTCCATGGGGAAAGCATCTGCTCCGGGAAGTTCTTCAAGTCGGTTGCTCATTTCGCGCAAAGCCTGCGCCCAGCGCGATGTTGAGTCGGCAAGCAAAAGTACTTTGAAGCCCATTGCGCGATAATATTCGGCTATGGTCATTGCCGTATAAACCGATGCTTCGCGAGCCGAAACGGGCATGTTCGATGTGTTGCAAATGATGATTGTCCGTTCCATCAGTTTGCGTCCAGTGCGCGGGTCGTCAAGTTCGGGAAATTCGGTAAATATTTCTACAACTTCGTTGGCACGTTCGCCGCAGGCTGCATTTATGATAATGTCGGCATCTGCCTGTTTTGCCAATGCGTGTTGCAGTACTGTCTTTCCGCAGCCGAACGGTCCGGGAATAAATCCTGTTCCGCCTTCGGCAATAGGATTGAACGTGTCGATAATGCGGACGCCTGTTTCCATAATCCTGAATGGTCGCGGCTTTTCGCGATATGCCGTGATTGCCTGTTTTACCGCCCAGCGTTGAACCATTGTTATTTCGTAATCGTTGCCGTTTTCGTCGGTAACAGTGGCAATTGTGTCGTTAATCTTGTACTGTCCTTCGCCTGCAATTGTTTTAACTTTGTATTTGCCATGAAATTTGAACGGCACCATTATTTTGTGTTTCAGCCAGCCTTCGGTAACTTCGCCAAGCCAGTCGGCTGCAATAACTTCATCGCCGACTTTTGCAATCGGAGTAAAATCCCAGTCTTTATCAAAGTCGAGCGGAGCGGTATATTCGCCCCGTTTCAAAAATACGCCTGTCATCGATGCAAGATTATTTTGCAAGCCGTCGTAATTACTCGAAAGCAACCCCGGTCCGAGTGTCGCTTCGAGCATGTGTCCCTGAAATTCTACTTCGCAGCCTACGCTTAATCCGCGAGTGCTTTCGTAAACCTGTACTTGTACTTTTTCGCCATCTACTTTTATGACGTCAGCCATCAATTTTATGTTGCCAAGTTTTATGTAGCAAACTTCGTTCTGCGCAACCGGTCCGTCAACTTTTACCGATACAAGATTGGCAATGATTCGTGTTACTTTTCCTGTCGTTTTCATTTATATATTTATTTTTTATTTTTCGATATTTTATTTATTTCTTTTTATTAAAAACCTTTTGTGTGTTGCAGGTTTTCATCAAGTCGTCTATAAGTTTTTTAAACATTTCTTTTCCTGTTTGTTTGTCGAGCGACAGCCAGCGTTCTACGATGTCCGCTTTTTGCATGAAAGCCAAAACGGCATCGATGTCAAAATAGTTGTAAACCGAAATGTCTTCGATTTTTTCCCATCTGAACAGGTCGATTTTGCGTTCGCGTTCGCAGGCATCGGCAATTTCGGCAATTTGTATGATTTTATATATCCATTCTATTTCGCTTCCGAGTCCAAAGTCGGCTGCTGTGCTTTTGGCAAAATTTTCGGCATTTTTACCGACAAAATAATCGGATGCATCTATATGTAATCGCCGTGCAACGATTGCCGCCTGTATGTTTCGCAGATCTCTGTCGAATGTAAACCATTGATTTATGAATGTGTTTTTTGTTTTCAAAACTTCATCGTAAAACAGCGTTTGAAGCAAATTTTCCTTGTCGCGTTCGTACAGTTTCAAAAATTCGTCGGGATAATCTTCGTTTTTATCATTTTCAAAAATTTCAATAAAATCGTTCATATATTTCGGCAAACCGTAGCGGTTTTTAATCTTGTCGTTTAGGCTGTTTTTGTCAAAATTTCCCTTTCGGTAAAATGCGATGTCTTTTTTCAGCAAGGTATTGAGAAGATTTTGACTGTCGTAAGGATAAAACAAAATTTTTACCAATTTGTAATCATCAGGATGTATGCTTTCTGCAACTTCGTTACGCAATGCGTCAAAATCGAATTTTTTTGCATCAAAATCGATTATCAGTTCGGGCAAACTTGATATAAGACAAGGATATTCTCGTTTCATAATGAACATGTTTTATTCGTGTCCAAACAGCAGTTGTTTCATTTTGGGACGCACATATTCGCTGAAAAGATTAAAAAAGTCCTGTTCGGTAAAACTTATGTAATATCCGCTATTGTTTGACGCAATCCTGAATCCTGATTTTATGTTTTTTGAAAATACAAATTCCGTTTTGCCGTCATTAAGTTGTCGTATTGCGGAGTCGTTTATAAACTTTTCAAATTCTTTTTGTTTCGATTCGGGCAATAAAACGCTTAATTCCGTTGCATCCTGACTGTCAACTTTGAAATTTTCGATTGCAGTTTTTATAAGCATCTGCACAAAGGCAACATCGTTCATTGAGGTATTCGTAACAGGCGCAAATGTTTTTGCCGTAATCAGCGTTTCTACGCTTTGTTTGATTTGTGCAATTACCTGCCGCGAAACCATTTGTATTTCGGCATCTGCGTTTTTCTTTGTTTCGACTGCAGCTTTGTTTGCGTTGTCAATTATTGATTCTGCCTGTTGTCGAGCGTCATCTATAATTTTTTTTGCTTCGGCTTTGGCGTTTGTCAAAAGTTCTTCGGCTTCGCTTTGTCCTTTCGACAATCCTTCTTTGTATAATTTTTCCGTTAATTCTTGGAGTTTGTTCTGCATATAATATAAAAAATAAAGTTAGGAATTAAAGCGCAAAGATAAAAAATAAATTATAAATTGAGAATAAAAAAACACTTGACGCTTGACAATTTAATCAATTTAATGATTTTTAAATTTCAAGATTCAATCGCAAATATTTAACTGCTTATAATTACTAGTGTACTTTATTACACTAAAATTTTCAAAGCCGCATGTTCGATACGAATTTCCATGCGTTTGCCGGCTGTTGTAAATTCACCGTCGAAGTGAGCGCAATCGGCTTCGGGACGCTCTAAAACAACATGTTTGCATTTGTATATTTTTACGTATTTTGATTTGTGCAAAGTTTTTCTAAACAATCGCAAACCAATATTGATGCATTTATACCAGGGAAAAGGTCGTATCACAACAACATCAACAAGATCATCGCACAAATCAGCCAAAGGCGAGATGTAAGCGTTATTGCCGAATTGTCCTGCATTTGCAAATGTTATATCAAAGGCTTTATGAATCATTTCATTTCCATCGACAGTAAGTTTATATTCAACAGGTTTTATTTTTATATAAACTTTTAACGCAGCAATCAAATACGAAAAAAATCCGCGTTTACGCGATTGTGCAAAAGCCTTGCCAACAGCGGCATCATAACCAACTCCTGCCGTGCATAAATATGGCTGATCGTTAAAATAGCAAACGTCAATATTTATGATTTTACCTTTTTGTAATAAATTTACAGCATTATAAACTTTGAGTGGAATGTGCAAATCGCGAGCCAAACCATTGCCCGAACCAACAGGAATAATGCACAAAGCCGTATCAGTATGAATCAATGCGCGGGCAATCTCATTTACAGTTCCATCGCCGCCGACAGCAACAACGATGTCAAAATGTTTTTCTACATATTTTTTTGCACTTTCAAAGGCATCGCCTGCACATTTTGTGTAATAAATCTCAATTTCATCATTAGCGCTCCACGATACGTTTTTGATTTTTTCTACAATCTTTTGTTTGTTTTGCGTCCCCGATATTGGGTTTATTATAAATGCTATTTTACGGTTGTTCATATTGCATTTGCATTAAAAATTTTACAAAAGTAATGTTTTTAATTTTTGCAAAAAAATAAGCGTTAAATCTTTTTTGTGGATACGGTGAACAAATGTACTGTTTGCGCTGATTTGCTGTTTGATAATTTAATGATTTGCAAATGTTTTCTGTAAAACACAATATCAATATAAATAACAACTTTTATGTTTTGGCTGTTTTTCTTCCATCAAGGCAAATTAACGGAAAAACTGTCTTTATTGTCTTCTTTTCTGAAAATCGTGCTTTAAAAACTTCTTTTTGCTTTTAGATTGCTTTTTATCTCGTTTTTTCTGTAACTGTTTTGTGTGTTCTTCGACGCTCATTCCAAAAACTTTTGTATAGAGAGCATCGTAGTCGCCGTATTCGTATATGGTTACAAGTTTTTCGAGGATTGCATCATCGCCGTTTTTGTCGTATTTGTATTTCAGGCTTGCGCCGAAAATGCTCGCTACGCCCTGCCAAAAAAATGCCGCAAATCCGCCTTTCATTTCTTTTACAATGTGATAAACAGTTGTTTCGGTTTCGCGATTTATAAGTTTTATAAGCATTTTCCCCTGTGAAATGGTAAGTTTTTTCAGCGCCGATTTATATTGATTCGTCATTTCTTTTTCTACGATTTTTATATATTCTTTTCGTTGTCGTTTGTTGTGAATTTTAGAAAATTGAACATCCATTTCGGCAAGTTTGTTTTTTGCAATCTGCGCATAAGGATAAACTCGCGGGAGATTATAAACCATTCGATAATAATTTTTCCATTCGCGTTTGTTTTTGAACTTAGGCATTGCAACAACCGTCAATTCATCTATCGACATAAGATAAAGCGTATCATTATTTTCAATAATATATTCTTGAAAATAAGATGACTGTGTTTCTGTTTGCGCTTGTACGTTTGCGCAGAACAGACATGCAAACACAATTGAAGATATGCGCAAAATCTTTGTCATTTTATAAATATATCGTATGTTGATATTAATAAGTTTACGACTTCCGAATAGTTTTTTATTCCCGAATGTATTTTGTTTGTTTTAAGATATGTATCGTAAACAACCTGGTGAGCGTTTGACAGTGTTTGATTTCTCGCTTCCGTCCAGCGTTTCGACATGTTTTGTATGTCATCGATTATTTTGCTGTCGATACTTTCAAGTACAGTTTTGTAATCATCGGGATAGATTCTTCGATAATTATTTAGCACATAACCAATTGTCGAAATGTAAGCGCTGTAGCGCAATTGAGCATCATTGCTTGCTGCGCACACAATAAATGCATACAAATTACATTCGGCTTCGCTTGCAACGCCAAATTGATGAGCCTTTTCGTGAGCCAGCGTAAAAGGATATTCAAAATCCATAACGAAATTGTTGACATGAATCTCGTTGAAAAAAGGACCAAAATATCCTGAAACGCCAATTTTTGTATGCAGCGATTCATATAACATTCGTTTGGGGTTTCGCTTTCCGTTGGGATATTTTATTTTCAATACATCTTTTAACTTTTTGTATTGCTGTTCTATTTTTTTGTTTACCTCATCCTTGTCTATGCCATTAAAATCAACATGTGCAGAGTTTGCATCATCAATAAAATCTTTCACAAACGAATTGAAATTTTCTGCATTGTATTCAGATTTTTGAATATTGCAACGTGTATAAAAATCCTTGCGAAAATACGAAAATCCCCACGAAAAATAGAAATAAGCGATTAAAAACAAACAAGAATATGCGATGATATACAATCCTTTCGAACATTTTATTTTTTTGAAAAGCATTAAAACAATAAGCGTAAAAAAGGCAATGAGTGCAAGTATTGTAAACACATCGAACAGCGAAAAAGGAAACAATGCCGAAAAAAACGAAAGCACGGCGGCAAGCAGCGGATATATGTTTTTGATATACCATTCGGCAAGGCTTGGCATTTTGCTTGTGGCAAATACCACAACGAACAGCAATGTTGCAACTGTCAATAATTTTATTGGTTTCGATAATTTCATCGCAATTTGTTTTGCACAAAATTAATTTTTTTCTGCGAAAGACAAAAATCCATGCAGAAAACAATTATAATATCTTTACGACTGCAAAACAACCCGAACTCGTTTTGTAAATTACCAAATAACAAACTGTTAAATTGCCAGCAATCAATTATTTTTCCGAAATCTCATGTTCCATCGATTTGCGAATGAAAGCATTAATGCTTATACTTTCATTGGTTGATATTTCCGACAAATGATGAAGACAATTTGGTTAAATCTTTTTTTGAGGTGCTATGAAAAAAGTTTTACCTTTGTTGCGAATATAAAACAGTAACTAATGGGACGCAAAAAGAAAGAACGCCCTGCGCTTGAAGGATTGTTTTCAACGATAAGCC
>JAISYZ010000225.1 GCA_031269545.1 Prevotellaceae bacterium | reverse complement strand
TGGCAGCGCTCAAAATGTATCCTGCCGAAATGATTCAAAGCGCAGAAATCATGTACAGTGCTCCGCCTCAGTATCATGTGCGTGGGGCAGCCATCAATTTGGTTTTGAAAGGCGATAATTATATCATCTTTAACAAAGCCACAGGCAAAAAGCTATATATTATCTATAATTCTTCCAAAAGTATCAGCGTAGGAGTTTTGAGCGACAATCCTGCGACCCAATGTCAATGGCTTAAAAGCGGCGACTGGTACAATATTTTCATTATTAAATTGAAATCCGACAAAGTTACCTCTGCGATGTAAAACACCTAATTCATTATTTATCTCAAAATATAAATCAGCGTAAACATCTTTAATATAATAAAAGAGTTCGGCAGTATTTCTCTGTTGTTTTCTTACAAGCCAAAAAGTGGAGTTATTGATTACTCTAAACATCAATTCCAATAAGCTGCTTTTTTCACTTCCATTTTTACCAACAATAGCGGAAATATGAATGTTTTTACTGAAAAAATCATCGCTTAAAGGATAATCTTTATTTATTTCGGGTTTATTGCTTTTTATCTAATATCTTGAATTAAAAAGATACCATTCATTGTTTAATACTTTTCTAATATCTTTTGAAGTTTCTTTTAAAACTCGGATTGCTGTTATTGAAAATGCCATATTTTTACTTTGTATTTGTGAGGAAATCAACAAGTTTTTCCACCCCGCTTTTATGCTTTTCAGGATTTGTCTCTTTTAATTTTTCGATATTCAACAGCTTCCATTGAACAGACGGATAAACGCTTAAATTTCCGGCACAACATTTATCCCATTCCGGCATATCTTGCTCAAATGAAATAAGAAACTCCTTATCTTCATCGGTCAAAACTTCATTCACTTCCACAATCAAGTCTTTGCGGGTATTTTCAAAATCATTGTAACTGAAAGGAATATCGGACATTCCTTCAAATTGATTTTTTAACGCATCTTCCTGATTGACAAGATTCGGTTGCAACGATTCGATAATCGGCTTATCACTGCTGATAAGACAAAACATCAACCCGTTTTTGACAACATTGAACGATTCGACCCATATATTTGCAATCGAACAAATCGCGGGGATGCTGACGACTTAACGCCGCCGCAATTTTTCCGCCATATAATTGAGTAAAAGGAACAATGCGAGCCAAACAGCCCATATTAAACTCTTTCTGCGCTTTCGGACAAAGCGATTTTACTTCAATATCGCCTATCACACCTCTTTTTGTACCGTTTACTTCAATCTTGACCGCATCACCGTCTTTTACGCACAACAGTTTCCATACATTGGGCTTATGAGTAACTTTTATGCCCGGCACGGTTTTTTCTATCTGCCGTTTAAGTTCTATCAACCGAGCATTAATTTCGGTCAGACTTCCTTCTCTTTCCTTTAAAGGCATGTATGTGCCGTACCTCCATGTATCGCAAATTCCTCAATTTGATACACATTAGGCATAATTTTTATCAAAAGTGCAACCTGTTTTCTATATTTATCATTCATATTCGTATAATTCTTTGGGAACAGTGATTTTATATTTTGGAACATAAACGCCGTTTTCTACCAACTGGTGCTTCGCTGTTCCTGTATCAATTTTAGTAACATTAAATAAATCAAACCAATAATGACCTGCCTTTTCTGCCATGTAAAGGAACATTCTTTTAACCTTGATATTATCCGTATGTTCCAATAAGTCTTGCAATATCTCAGGGCGAAGCGTAGTCATCTGTTCCATGATATAGTACAAATCCATATAAGCGTATTGTTTCGGGGCTAATAAAAGACATTCGAGAAATGCCTGTTCCGGCAAAACAACCAACAAATCAACGCCATCAACATTAACCGTAGATAATTGAGGTTTTAGAAAAGTTTCTGTTGAGAAAAATTTTAAGACCTTATCAAAAACATCTTTTTTCATCCAATCCGGGAGTAACTGTTGTTTCGGGTGTCCGACCATCAACACCGGCTTTCCCATAGGCACATAATGATTGAAACCGTTTAATTCCAACGCCGAATGAGCTGCTATATGAAAATTCTTTTCTAATTGCGTATTATAACATGAAAGTGCAGGATAGGCAAGAAGTTTATCACCGGTACGATACATCACCCCTTTGGATAACGCCGACAGCCATCCCGAATTTCGGTATTTTTTTAACAGTTGGTCGGAATAGCCATTTTCCTTCAGCCAACTTGAAAAATACAGTTTGCCGGGATAAGCGTTCAACAGTAATTTGTTTATTTTACTTGCTTTTTCTATACTCATGCTATATATATAGAAAATAATTTCTAACTGTAAAAGTAAGATATTTTGCTGAATTGGCAAAACAAAAAGTTAGATTTATTACGAATTTATATATCTATGGTTTAGAAATTCATATTATTATCAACTATTTCCTTCTGCTTATTGAAAAATTACGGCTAAAACCATTGTCATTTCCCAAAAACTTCCTACCTTTGTCTATCTGCTCATTGAAACGATGCAAAAGGCTGAAATTCAGCGCAGTTTGATTTTGAGTTAAATCGGGGGACTGGATTTTCAGACTTTGTTAAGATATTGATTATTTGACGGTTGCGAGGGTCATTCATATTCCGTCCATACCGCAAGTAAGACTGATAATCAGTTAGTTGAAAAATCAACACCCAATTTTACACCCGCAAAGGTAAAATTGGGTGTTGCTGTTTTAGGAGGGAAAAGAAGTTTATGGACATGTATTGGAGGTCAATCGAAAAATAAATCCAATTGTTCAAAATAGGTATCCCGCTTTTTGTATGCCTGAATAATATCCTGCATTTTATACAACAATCCGTATTTCCGACATTCTTCCTTGAAAATTGTTGAGATGTTTTTATTCGGCGAATTACAAATATAATTGTTTCCGAATGTATTCACATACCTATCTTTTAATCCCTTAAAATGTTCGTCCAATTGATTGTAAAAATAGGTTCGCTGATTTTCGCGTAAAGTTACCCCACCCATCGACCACACAAACTTGGCTCCGTTCTCGTAAGACAATCGTATGATTTCTTTGATATTTTCTTCCGTATCGGTCATAAATGGAAGTATTGGCGTTAATAATGTGCCGACAAACAATCCATTTTCCGAAAGTTGTTTCATTGCTTTAAGCCGGATAGAACTTACACAAACGTTCGGTTCTATGATTTTTGCTAAATTATCGTCGGCAGTTGTAATGGTAAATTTCAAAATAACATTATGTAGCCGCTCGATTTCCTTAAAAACATCCATGTCACGTACAATCAAATCGCTCTTTGTTTCGACTGATACACCGAAACTGTACTTTTTAATCAATTTCAAAGCGTTTCGAGTTATTTCATACTGTTTTTCAAAAGGATTGTAGGTATCTGACATAGCTCCGATACCTATCACACCTTTTTTTCGTTTGGTTCTCAGTTCTTTTTCCAAAATTTGCAATTCATCTTTTTTCGCTCTGACTGTATCAAAATTTTCTACCTTATAGCAATCACTGCGGCTGTCACAATAAATACAACCGTGGCAACAGCCTTTATACAGATTCATATTGTAATCTATACCAAACCAATTGCCGCCGAAAACAGATTTTTGCAGGATCGTTTTTGCGGGGATAAATTCCATAGCAAATTTTATTACTGATACGATTTTATGTGCTTTTTGATTTTCTTCATTGCCCAATTGTAATGACTTGATGTTGCCGAAACACAGTATGCACCCAAAGTTGAGCCACCTGTCCATGAGAAACTGTCTTTTCCGAACAGTTCATCATTTGAAAATGCTTCAATCAGCTTCATCACTTGACTGTGACTTTCTTTCAACATCTTTTTTGCATCGGGCAACGGCGTATTCTGATGTTTTTTCCATATTTCAACATTCATTTGCGGATAAGTTTTCCAATTATAAGGCTCAGGCAAAAACGGTTTTTGCTCTCCTTTCCGGTTGGCATTTGTCCAGTTCAATAAGAGTTGATGCCATTCGTACAAATGCACAAGTACATCGCGCACATTCCGGTCGCGGTCTTCAAATGAGAATATCGCATTTTGTTGTTCATCCGTCATCGAATCAACGAGTTTCCATAATTTGTCAAATTGCTCGCTTGTGGCAATTATTAAATCTGTTTTTGTTGTTGGTCGTGCCATATTTTTAAAATTAAGTTACATCATTTTATGGGGATAAAAATTTTGGTCAACAGTTCTGCTTCGTCTGTATCGAGAGGGTTGTTGATGTACTCTTCGAATGCCAAGCCGTGACGTTCGACATGTTTGGAATCGAGGCTGATGACGTTATACAGTTCTTGAAGTCCGGCATAACTTCCTTTCAGGGTGTAAACGGCGTATTTCCCTTTCCTGATTTGAATTGTACCAAACTCGCCTGACGGCGCGATTTTCTTTTCTGTGGATGCACAAGCATAAAAGCGGCACCTGTCGAGACAAGTTACATTCGGGTCGTCGAAACTTATTCCAATGAAGCGGGTTTTATCAGACAATACGCTGTTTTTTTCTATGAAACAGACAAGTTTGTTCCATGCCGTTTCGTATGGTTTGTCTTCTCCATATTTGCCGATAATGCGGATATAAACCAATTCCAGATCGTCTTCTTCGTGGATTTCGGAATAAAGATTGCTTTGTCCGTTCCCGTGGCATTTGGCATACGTTTCCAAATGGTTATACAGCATGTCCAAATATGCTTTCGGCGATATTCCAAAGTGTTTTCTGAAAGCTTTCGAGAACGATTGCGGATTATCATAGCCAACCATTGCAGCAATGGTTGTCAGATTCAATTCTTCCGTTTGCATGTACATCACGGCACGCTCGACACGCTGCCTTGCCACATAAGCAGATAATGATTCGTTCAGCGCCGTACGCATAATACGAAGTAATTGCCGTTGCGACACGTGTATTTGATTCGCAATCATGTCCAATGACAATGGCTTGTGCAGGTTGGTGCTGACATAATCAATTACCTTATTAATTTTTTGCCGGTATATGTGTTCTGTAGTATTGTGCATACGTATCAAAATATCGTACAAAAATATGTCTTTTCGACAAGATGCTGATTGTCCAATCTCGCCAAATTGCATAAATCATTATTTCTTACCCTCTTTACACTTCACTGCAACTTAACTCCCTTGTTCTTACGAGGCTCTTTTATTCCAATCGCCTGTTGAAACTCCTTGTATTTCTGTCTAAACCAACTTATATAACTAAGTCCATCCATCGTTAGCCTGAGTTTGTCCGGCTCGTTAGGTGCTGATTTGATTTCAGCAACGGAGTGTTCCGTCTCAAAATGTCGCTGGTATTCGGATGAATACAGTTTTCCCTTAAATCCGACAGGCTTCATTTGCAGAATCATTTTTGTTAGTCCATCAGAGAATCCCAAATGCCTGCAAAGGTTTTCAATACGGAGCAGTTCCTTTATTTTTGGGAATAAAGAATAAGAAACTGTTTTGATTTTATTATTTTATGAGAAAGTTAAGACATCAGATTGATGAAATCATGGAAGAAGTACATCACGAAATCAAAGTAGATTTAGCTCTTGAAGCTCCCACTCCCGAAAAAGAGGAGGCTACCGGACAGTCCTCTGATTTGGAAGATGAAGAAGGCGAATCGGAAGAAACGGAATCTTACAACACATTGGAAGAAATCCTGAAAAATATGTAATCCTTTTATTGACAGATGCTTATTATCCTTCGAAAATTGATTAAAGAAAAAAACAGCCCATTTTGAGTAAAAATACCGACTATGTTTAAAAAATACCTATTTTTACATGTTCGGAATAGCAATATTTCGGCAGACATGGTGAAAAACAAACATGGAAAGTGTTTGACTTAGTTCTCTCTGATTAAAATCTGGTAAATTTTGACCGGGAATAAGTCGATAGCTCTCCGCCTCTGTATAGGCGTGGGCTGTTTCTTATTTT
>JAISYZ010000197.1 GCA_031269545.1 Prevotellaceae bacterium | reverse complement strand
CTAACCGTTATTGTCGCAACGTTGAACCTGCATTTAAATATGCAAAAAACAAAGACTAATGTTTCGTTGATAAATATTGAAGCATTGACCGATGAATGGGACAGCGAGTTAAGCGCTATAGAAGTGGAAATCCTTTTACAAGGTTCGTTAGCAGATATACCGGTCAGATCTTATTCTTCCACTCCTTTTCATGCGATTAAGTATTCTTCGCATATTGACGTGTATTATTTAGTCACTTTAAATAATATCTCCGTGAAAATCGTTAAGGCTTCGGGACAAATCGTGTATTCAAACACCGTAAATCCTGTCGCGGGAGGACAGTTGTATATCAGCCTCGCAGGATTGCCTTCGGGCGATTATACTATTACGTTTACCAGCGCCAACGGCGGCAGTATTTATGGGGATTTTGAGATATAAGTAATAAGTAAGGTAATTTATAAACAGAAGGAAAAAATGAAGATTGTTCGTTACATATCAATGATTATATCGCTTGGCAGAATGTTTTTGATGATGCAAAGTTTGGTCGTTGTATTTGGTTGCGACAGTCCGGAATATGATTATCTTTCAATAAAAAAATCACATCTAAATCCGCCTGCTGTTTTAAGGTCGCTTATTCATGGCGTTTACTTTTCGTATAAATATGCAAGCGACCTCATTTGGATGCTGAGCAAAAACAACTTAGACAGTTTGAAGCGCTTGCCGGTTGCTTCCGATACCGGCAGGCGCTTCGAATTGCGATTTCGGATTGCAGCCAAAACGGAAGCCGTCCAACTTTGGCGCTAAAAGAGGCTCGTTTTCGTTAGCTGTATAGTTGGATGATAGGATTCAGAGCAAGTTCTTCAACTGTAAATGTGGACTTCGTCGCAGTTTGAAGAATTTAATAAAATTTTGATGAAGTCCGGTTTTAAAATTATATAAGTATGAAAAAAAGATATATATTCGGCGGAATCGCCGTATTAGTAATTGCAATAGCAATTGGAATAAATGTGAATCTAAATTCACAAAAAAGCAATAATTTGTCTGTGCTTTCTATGGCTAATATTGAAGTATTGGCGACAGAAAACGAAAATTGTCCCGGAGGATCGTGTGCAAGCACTGATGCCGGTTGTTCTGCATGTTGTCCTTCAGATAAAGATCCAATATGTACTAAGAATAGTTGTGGATGTAAAAAAAATTAAATAACTATTATAGTATGTCATGTGAAGTGTCTCAATATCGGGGTTAAAGCTGAAATTTGGTCATCAAGTTTGCTTATATTATATTTATATGACCCCGGTATGAGACAACTAACAAAAACAAAATTAGTTTGTGTTTTTATGAAAAAAGATTTAAATATAAAATTAAAAATTTATCTTACAGCAATTTTGATGATTGCTGTTTGTGGTTGCGGCGAAAGAGCATCCAAAAAGGATAATATTGGCGAAGTGATTCGCATAAATCCTCACGAGGCGACAGATTATGTCAATCTGTCGGAAATAGCGGATTCGATAAAATGCATCAGGTTGCAACCGGATTCCAGCGATGTCATGGGAAGAGTTGTAAATGTTATCATCAGAAAAAAATACATTTATGCACTGGATGTTTCTCAACAGATGGTTTTTGTGTTTGACAAAACAGGGAAATTCGTAACCAAACTCAGCAAAAAAGGACAAGGACCTGGAGAATACGTTTGGCTTGGGAATATTTTTGTAGATGATAACGAAGAATATATAGAAGTTTTGGATATGGGAACGGATACCAAAATAAAATACACCAATATTTCTTTTGAACTGGTTGAATCTTTACGCGGACCCACTGTATTTTCACATAATAACAATTGCAGAAAAAACGGTGGGTTTTATTATTTTGAAGCGTACTTGTTAGATAATATCATAAATGATAAGCATATACAAGGAGGAGTGGTGATAATTGACGATAAAAATAATATAAAAATTGTGTTTGAGAAAAAAACTGAAACAAATGGCATTTACTTTTACCCAACAACTGAAAGTTTTGCGCAAAATGACAGAAATGAACTTTTTATTTCCATGCCGTATGATAATACCTTTTATCGACTTGAAGCAGGAGAAGCATACCCTGTTTATACTGTTGATTTTGGAAAATACGGTATCGCTAACAACAATGTCGGGAAATTATCTACGAGAGACCAACTTGAATATATGAGAAACATGAAAGGTTTAGCATGTTTTCCCGTACTCAATATCAACAATTCCGATATTATGTCATTTTCATATTTTTTTAAGCAAAAAGAGGTAGAAAGGAAAAAAAACCATATTTTCTCTTATGAGAAGGATATTCGGCAGTATATCAAAATTAAAGACAAAGTCTATCATACAAACAGGATAAAAAATGACCTGACGAGTTTTCCCGACCGTCTTCATATTTGTTCTTATCTTTATGGAGTGTGTAGCCACGAAGTCTGGTATGAGGATTACCTTGTTGATGTTATAATGACGCACAATTATTTTGCAGACAGCGAGGTCGATAAAATTTATGTCGAAGGTCTTGGAGAGGTAACATCGGATGAGGAAATTATTGTTGTGCTGATGAAATTGAAAAAATAAATGAAAAAGATACTTTTGTTGTTTTTGATTTTGACCGTATTTGCCTGTAAGGACAAAAAACTGACGGAAGCCCAACAGATTGTCGGCGAATGGGTGGGAAAGGAGATTCATATTCCTGATAACGTTTTGTGCGCTGTAATGGGAAAGGATACGACTCCGGATGCATGTCTCGCTTTAATGGATGCCGAATACAAAGTTTTGCTGTATGTAGATTCGTCGGGATGCAGCAGTTGTCGGTTGAAACTGTCCCAATGGGAAACATTGATGTCGGAATCCGACAGTTTGTTTCATGGAAATGTGAGTTTTCTGTTCTTTTTTCAGCCCAAAAGTAAAAAAGAATTAAGCATTTTATTTCGGAACGAGAAGTTCAAATATCCGGTATTTATAGACATGAAGAACGCTGTCAACCGTTTGAATCGTTTTCCCGGGAAACCCGAATACCAATGTTTTCTTCTTGACAAAAACAATAAAGTACAGATGATAGGAAATCCCTCAGCATCTCCGAAAATTTGGGCTTTATACAAGCAAGTCATTTCGGGGCAAACACAGGAAGGCGCTGTTCCCGTAACAAGCGTTTCCATGTCGTCGACAGAAATAAAACTCAATGATTTGCAGAAAAACAAAAAAAGCGTAGCAACATTCACGTTGAAAAATACCGGCAATCAGCCTTTATTGATTAGCGGCGTGAATGCTTCCTGCGGATGCACAAAGCCCGTTTGGGACAGGCAGCCGGTGGCGCCCGGAAAGGAAACAACCGTCACACTGGAAATACAGCCGGAAGATGTCGGCTTTTTCCACAAAACAGTTCAAGTGCATTGCAATACGGAAAAAGGAGTTATTACGCTTGTTCTGACCGGAGAAGTCAAGGAATAAGAAAATGAAATGAAGCGCGTTTCGGACATACTTGTAAGTATTCTTGTAATATTGGTTCTTTCAACAGTATTTAATGTGGACAGAGATTTGTTCAATGGAATAGTGTCGGGGAAATATTTCCGGTTTTATGCTTCAATGACGTTATTATCGGCGCTTGCCATTCCTGCGGTTATCATAAAACGCAAAGAAAGGTTGAGTTTCAAGTTGCCCGATTTGCTAATACTGCTGTTTTGCGTCTTTGCCGTATTGATAACCATAAATCATACCGACAGACTGACAAACAAGTGTCTGTTACTGATATTTGCGACAGCGTTTTATTTCTATTTGAGGATATTTCTTGCAGGAAGAAGTAATCTGATATACAATCTATGCTGCCTGGCATTTGTTATTACCGGTTTGGTCGAAGCAGTCTGGGGATTGAGACAATTGTACGGATTCACGTCTTCACAACATAATCTGTTTAAGATTACAGGTTCATTTTTCAATCCCGGACCATATTCGGGCTGGCTTGCAATGGTTTTCCCTATGGCTTTGGGATATGCGGTTTTTAACCACAAAGGGCACGAAGTCGCGCAAAATTTGTTTAACCACAAAGGGCGCGAAGTTACACAAAGTTTGTCGGTTATACACAAAATCGCTTCGCTATACACGACTTACAGCAGACTGTTTATGACCGGTCTGTGTCTCCTGACTGTTGTGAGCATAATAGTGATATTGCCGGCAGCCATGAGCCGTGCATCCTGGCTGGGACTTCTTGGCGGCAGCGCTTTTATTGGGTTGATGTATCTGATTTTTGCACAGGGAAAGGGCATTTCTACATTCCGTCATTATTTCGAAAAACACAGGAAAAAGATTGTTATTATTTCGATTGCGGCTGTCATACTGTTGGCGGTTTCGATGGCGGGGCTGTTTTTGCTAAAGAAAGATTCGGCTTCGGGGCGTGCGTTTACGTGGAAGATAGCCATGCAAACCATCAAAGCAAATCCGCTGGGAGTTGGTCTTGGCAATTTCGGCGGCGCTTACGGCGATACTCAGGCAGCATATTTCGCCTCCGGCGTCGGAACCGAACGCGAAGAGTATGTCGCCGGAGGAGTGGAATACGCTTTCAACGAATATCTGCAAATCTGCATCGAAACGGGTATTGTGCCGTTTCTTGTTTTCCTTGCTTTTGTGGTTTGTGTTTTGGCTGTTGGAATACGAAACAAAAATTATCTTCCGGCGGGTTCATTAGTCTCGTTGCTGATATTTGCCGCCATGTCGTACCCGTTTAATGTACTGCCTTTTGTGATTGCTTTTGTGTTTTTGTCGGCTCTTTGTTTGTCGGACAACAATAAAGAGAAACCGGAAAGGAAACGACTTTATCCGAGGATTGCGGTATGGCTTTTTCTCCTTATCGCGCCTGCGGCAATTGCTTTGTGTATGTACAGGATACATCCTTTGCACGAGGCGTACAAGCAATGGAACAGGTCAAGAATGTTCTACAGTATGAATATGCACAAAGACGCCGCCGAAGAATACGTCAAACAGTATCCTTATTTGCAGGACGAAATAAGGTTTTTGTTCGAATATGCTCAAAGCCTGTCGAAATCGGAACAATATTCCAAAAGCAACGAGGTATTGCGCCGGGCGATGCAAATCAGTTGCGATCCTATGCTCTACAACGTCATGGGCAAAAACTGTCAGGCTCTGAAACAGTACGCGCTTGCGGAACAATGTTTCACGAAAGCGGCAACCTTGGTTCCCAACCGCCTTTATCCCCATTATCTGCTTGCAAAACTGTACCACGAAATGGGACTGAACGACAAAGCGGAAGCGGAAACAAACATCGTCCTCACCAAGCCGCCGAAAGTCGAATCCATGGCGATAGAGGAAATGAGGGAAGAACTTAGGGAGTTAAAAACTAAAAACTAAGAACTAAAAGTAAAAGTAAGTGAGACAGTAAAAGAAAATTAAATATTTTTAGGCGCGATTAATAATAAAATTATTATCTTTGCGTCTTAAAATTGGAAAGAAAATGAATGAAATGAAAAAAGGTAAAAAATTAGGGGTTTTAATCGGAGTAATAAGTCTAACCGTTATTGTCGCAACGTTGAACCTGCATTTAAATATGCAAAAAACAAAGACTAATGTTTCGTTGATAAATATTGAAGCATTGACCGATGAATGGG
>JAISYZ010000159.1 GCA_031269545.1 Prevotellaceae bacterium | reverse complement strand
TTTTATTATTTTGGACATTGTAGAATCGCATATTTGAACATAAAAAATATTTTTGCTGCAAATATTCGCTTCTACAAAGGTTTATTTGTATTTGGGTGTCCCAGTGACAAAGTCAGGAGACATCATCAAACCTAACAGGTTTTTGAAACCTGTTAGGTTTGATGATGTTTGCTGCCCCGTCAGGGACAGAATATTGATAGAAAGAACGCAGACACATGCATGTCGCGCGAGTTGCCGACAGTTTTTCATATCATCGGCAGAGCTTCGCGCGAAAATATCGGCGGCAATTATCTTTCTACCGACATTTTGTCCCTGACGGGACATTTTAAATTGACAATTACCTGTGTAATGATTTTATGAGAAAATTTTTAAATATTTGCAGGGGTTTAATTCGTATTGCGCAAAACCTTGCAATTTCTTCACCTGATTTTCATTCACAATTATCTATTAATAAATAATTTATATTCTTTTAAAGGGCGACTGATTAATTCTTAATTATTAATTATCAATTGCTAACAGCATTATTGATGTTTTTTTGATTGTCATTACAGGCTATCTCCAAAATCTTCTTTAAATTTTGCCATTAGTTTTTCAGCCCAGTCAGAAACGGGTTCTAATCCTCCCATGAAAAAACGCAATACAGGCGGTTCGTAAACAAATTTTAATCCGCCAATCATTTGTCGATTTTCGTACAGCCACGTCATGCGATCTTCTACGTATTTGATTTGAGAAAGTGTAAACACTCGACGAGGAACAGCCAATCGCAAAAGTTCCATATCTGCGTATGTTTCGTTGCCATTTTCATCTCGCTGATTCGACATTGAGCCGCGTTCCATTCCTCGAACTCCCGACACAAGATAAAATGCCGCTGCCAATGCTCCTGCCGGATACTGCAATTGTGGAATATGTTCGCAAATTTTCATAGCATCAACGTGTGCGCCAAGTACGCCCGGCGGCGTAACCACAGGAATACCTTTTGCCGTGAGAGCATTTACCAGATAAGCAATATATTGCGGACTTTGACAAATCATTGTTTCGTCAAGCGTTTCGTACAGTCCAACTGCCATAGCCTCTATTTCGCGAACAGAAATACCACCATAAGTTAAAAATCCTTCAAACAAAGGAATCAGCGCTTCCAATTCGCGATATATCGTTAATTCGTTTGTACAAATGCCACCGCCGCGTGACGAACTGAGTTTGCGGGCTGAAAAATAAATAATATCGCACAAATTCGTTATAATTGAAAGAACATCTGCCATTGAAGCATCGGTAAATTCGGGTTCGCGCTGCATTATAAGATATGCATTTTCGCCGAGCAGACTTGCATCCAATACAATGCGCAGTCCGTATGTATCGGCAATGCGCCGTACTTCGCGCAGGTTTTGGATAGAAAAAGGCTGTCCGCCGATAAGATTTGTAGAGGCTTCCATTCGTATAAACGGAATATTTTCTTTTCCTGTTTCTTTAATCACTGCTTCCAGTTTTTCGATATTCATATTGCCTTTGAAAGGATGCGCCGATGCTATATTATAAGCCTCGTCGTAAAGTAATTCAACAATACGTCCTCCATATTGAGTAATATGCGCCAATGCTGTGGTGAAATGATAATTCATTGGAATTAAATCGCCTTTTTTGCGAATATATGCATTGGCAAGAATATTTTCAGCTGCACGTCCTTGATGAACAGGTAGAAAATATTTTTTTTTCAATACATCTTCTACCGCTTTCTGCAAACGGAAAAAACTTTGCGAGCCGGCATAAGCATCGTCGGCGTGCATCATTGCCGACAGTTGCATATCGCTCATTGCATTTGTTCCGCTGTCGGTAAGCATATCCAAAAATACATCGTTGGTAGTCAAACGAAAAGTGTTAAATCCACTTTCGTACAGAGCGGCAAGACGGCGTTCTATGGGAACTAAATTTAATTTTTGTACTACGCGCGCCTTGTGCAGTTCCAGCGGAATATTTTCTCCGCCATAAAATTTAATGTGTACTGTTTCTTTACTCATCTTATTATTTTGTGTTTAATAATTAAAAAGGTTGCAAATGTACATTAAAATTTTTAATTAAACACAAAATACATAAAAACAATTCATTGAAAGGCAAAAATATCGAATATAATCGTTTTTTTATCTTATTGACTTACATTTTGAAAGCAAAAAACAGTTCTAAATTCATATTGAAGAACAATTTATTTAGTCTATTCTTAAAAAGTGAATTTTGCAGACACAAAAATTCATAACAATGCATTTTATAAGGCTTGAAGATGCTGACTGTCCCGTCAGGGACAGCCAGCATTCTCGAACCTAACAGGTGGGCTGTAACAAATGTTGATTTGGCTGAAAAATAATTGCATTCCATTTTTTATGTGTGTTTTGTTGTTTAGACTCTGGAAATTTTGCTTTTATGGAGCGACTATTTAGACATTCCTTTCAAACTCAAATTTTCACAAAAAAATTTAAGCATTTGAAACAGCATTAAATTGTAAATGTTTTCTTATTCTTCGAGCCATTTTGCGAGTATTTCCATTGCTTCGTTTTTCATAGCCTCGGGCATGGTCGATATTCGCGTGCGGTGGCTTCCGTCAGGTTGCACGAATACTTTAACGTTCTGTTTATCTTTCAGCCATGTTACTCCGACAGCGCTCCACGGATCAACTTCGCCGTAAATAAACATCATTTTAGGATCGTTTGTTTCTAAAAAGTTTATGATTTTTTTGCTGAGTCTTTCATCAAAATTTATGGAATCGGCTACATCCGACAAAAATATTTTTTTCAAATATCCTTTGCTGCTTTTTATTGTCAGATATTGTTTGAACGGTTCGGTGTCATATCCGTAATATCCTAACTCGTGTGCTGCCTGCACGAAAAACGACTTGTTGCTTTCTTTTGCAAAATACGAAGGGCTGTTTATTGTAATAAAATGCTTAAAAATGTCTTCGTCCGAAGCAGCGGAGGCTGGAATTTTTGCAACATCGTTTCCCCATTGCCAGAATGCAAATGAATATTCGAGAACACAATAATCGTAAACTTCATCAAGCGGAATATTAAACTCAAAATTCTTTTCGGCGCATAATTTTTCAAATGCAGGCATTAGTTTGTTGCGCCGTTTTAATACTTCTATCTGAAAATCTTCAATCTTTTTGCGGTTTTCGGCTGTCGATACGTTACGCAAAAAAGGTTCGTGTCTGCCATCTTCAACTCCATAGCAAAGCGGCGCAACATAAGGCACCGAAATGTCAACATCATCGGGGAAAAAAAGTTCGATAAATAAGCGCTGTTTGTCCGCCTTTGCTTATTCCAGAGCTAATCCATTTTTGAGGATATATCTTTTTGAACGCCGTAACAACTGCATGTAAATCTTCGGCAGAATTTTCGGCTGTCAGATATTTCCAGTCCTTCGTTTCGGGCGTAGATTCCAAAAAATAGCGATGTTCTACAAAAATCATATTTGTATTGAAAAGCCGTGAAAGTTCTTCACGATATTTAGGACGCAAAGCAGTACTTCCGCCATAACCTTCGGTTACAATTACCGTTGGGCGGTCGAATCCTGCATGAAAAACGACAACGCGCTGCAGAAATGTTCCAATGGAATCATTTTTTGTATCAATTTTTTGTGTAAAAAAGGTAAGATATTTTTCTTGAAATTCATCAGATTCAAGTTTTTCTATCTTCGCTATTTCAGCCGTTTCAGACAGTTTGTTATAAATATCGCTCTGAGCAAAAACGTTGATATTTATTGCAAAAATGCATGTAAATACAGTGAAATACAGTCTTATTTTTTTCATAATTATTTGATTTGGTTTATTTCGTGAATTATTTTTTCAAAGTCGGTTTTATCTGTTGTAATCTGGTCGAAAATATCAATAATATCTTCTGTCGTCAGTTTTTGAAAATCTTTATCTCGCGGCGTTATGAAAACTCCGCCAAATTCAACGGATGCAGGACTTATCTGAAATTTATTTGCATCTGTTGCAGAACATTGTGTCGGGCGATGTTTAGTTCGTGGGAAAATATGCATAATCCACGAATCGTTATCTGCATAACAAAGAATGTTGAGCATCGGTTCCTGCTCGTGCGGCTGCAATGTCGAAAGCGTGTCGTATATCTTTGCAAACGCTTCGAGCAAATCGTTTTTACTGTTCGATTGCAGACTTATCATTCGCCGCAGATAATCGGCGGCAAAACTTATTTCTACGCTTTTGTATTTTGCGATTTGCAAGCGATTTTTCATTTCTGCAAAGTCTTTTTCGACAGGTAAAAATCCTTTGTTTCCCGCTTGAAAATGCAAATGATCGGGCGCCGAAGCGCCGCATCTCGGACCGTTATAAAACACAATATAATCAGTCAAAGTTGCCGACAAGTCAAGCATTGTTCCGATATTTTGCGCAATCGACTGCTTTGTGTGTTGCATTTTTGCAATTGTCAAATGTTTTTGAAAAACAGGATAAGGATTTACAAGAATAAGAAAATCGCCATATATCGGAATGCCCTGCTGTTCTGCCGGAAGGTTTTGCGGACAAAGAAAACATTTGCGTTTGCTTATTGATTTTTCGTCAATTTCGGCAACAGACGAGAGGATACGTTCAGGATTGAACTGAATGATAATATGCGCTCCGCCAATATTCAGTTCGCGGACAAGCGTTTTTTCCAGTCCTTTGTAATTTGTTGCAGCCAGTTGCCACGACGATGTTTGCTGTGCAAAAAGTTGTTCTGTCAAAAACGAAATGTTATCGTTTGTATCAGGCATGTAAAAAAATTTCTCTTCCAAATTCATTGTTTATTTGTTTGTGTAACACTTTATTATTATATTGCTTTCATTTCAATTGTTAATGCAAATTTATCTATTTTTTAATAAACAATCATTTCACTTCAAAAATATTTATAATTTTCTCTATAAATTCTTTCAAACATTTTTATTCGTTTGTGTGTAATTGAGGATTTTATGCTAATTGTGTAATAAATTTTGTATATGAAAAATATTATTGTACTTATATCATCTGTATGTGTTATTGCACATATTATACGAATTAAATCAGGTATAAAAGATAGGAATTGCCTTTAACCAACATGCAAATGGTATTCCGTTTATGCTTGAACGGGGAATGACAGAAGAAAATGCCCGCAAAATGATGGAAGAATTGCTTCCAACTCTCAAACGCTGGAAGAAACAATAAAATAATATTGGTATTCCGCTGTCAGATAAATCAACAAATCTTTCATTCTTTTTTCTTGTTTAGCAAGTTATTTAAGAAGTTTGTCGTTTTATCTTTTATTTTGTCTTCTACTTTGTTTTTTGCCGAATCTATGGCTGCTTCGAGTTTTTCTTTTGCCTGACTTTTCAAAGTATCAACAGTTGTTTTTATTGTTTCCTGTATGTTTCCTGTTTCGCTGCCGAGAATAGATGAGGCTGCGCTTCCGTATTTGGGCAAACCGAGTGTGAACGAAGGATTTTTCAATGTTCCTTTGATTTTCACGCCTACTTTTACTTTGTTTGTTCCCGAACTTGCAAGTCCCAATTTAGATAAGGCATTATTGATTTCGGCGCCTGCTTTGCCTGCGGGAATATCAACATCGGCATCGTAGTTCAAATCGTTTGCAAGTCCATGTTCGCCGCCGATTTTCATATCAAAGTTACCTAACTTTACATTAAAGGGATTTACTTTTATCATTCCATCTTTTATTGCAAAATTGAGGTTAACGTTTTTTATTGATTTCACGCTGTCGATTTTCAACAGTCCTGCAAGTTTGTTAATGCTTTCGTTGGCTGCGAGCAACAGATCATTGGTTTTGAAAGAGCCTTCGGCATTTAGCGTTTTATAGTTGATATTCATGTTTTTATCCAGTTCCGAATTTATGTCAAGCGACAGGTTTACCTTGCCGTTTGTGCCGTTCAGAATTGGCGCAAATTTTCCTATTATGTCGAATGTCTTCACTGCATCGTTAATATCAACATCGGCGAGCGCAAGATTTATTTTTACTGCAGCCTTATCGATATTTTGAGCGAAATACGAACCCGAAACGTTTATCAGTCCGCCTGCGGTATTGCTTGCTATTTTTTCGAGATTGAGTTTTCCTTCTTTCATATTTATTTTACCGACAAAATTTGTCATTGCAATGTTGTCGTAAACGAGTTTGTCGGCTTTGGCATTTATTGCAAAATCGATATTCGACGGTAAAATTATCACTCCCGTGTCGGAAATGCTTGCAGATTTATCCGCATCGGAAGATGGAGTAACTGTCAAAAAGTCATTACAGTCGAACAGAGCGGATTGCAGATTAAGATTTCCTTTCAGCGGACTGCCTTTGAAAACATAAGGCAACATGTTTTCAAAATGTCCCGAAAGATGCAAGTCGCTTTTTCCCATTTTTGCATCAAACGAGTTGAGTTCGCAATATGTAGGTTTGAACGTAAGCGATGCATTGTCGATATCTATTTCTGATGCTGTTCCGTTAAGTTTCATTTTAAAATTGCTTAACGACAAAGCGCCGTTGAGTACGATTTTTTCGTATTGTTTATTTTCTATTTGCGACAATAATCCTGCAAACGTAATATTTGCGTTCAGCACGCCGTCGAGCGAAGCGTTTACAAGAGGCAAACATTTACGCAATGATGCAAAGTCCAGTTTGCCGCTTGTCGTAAAATGCATGTCGGGATCGGTGAATGGATATAATATTTTTCCCGAAACGGCAAACGGATTGTTAATTACATTCAGACTGAATTTCGACAAATTAATAACGCTGTTTGCATCTTTGTTTTTGTTGAGAATCATGTCAAGATCGATATTAAGATTTTTTACGGCTTCCGTAAAACCTGAATATTTTATATAACCATCTTTTACTTTTAGATCAAGCGTTATGACGGGCATCGAATTGTCGTTGAGCAGACCTTTCATCGTTGCATTCATCGACAGGTCGCCCTGTGTTTCTATGTCGTTTACTTCGGCTATGATTGTGGACGGAATTAATCCCAGCAGCGATTTCAACGATGGAACTTTTAATCCGTAAGTCAAATCAAAGTCCATGCCGCTTTCTGTGTTTTTTATTACGCCATCGGCTTTCAGCGCCATTTTGTTTATTTGTATTTCGTTTTCTTTTAATGTAAAAGTATTGTTAGCAAAATCCGCATCGAAATTTCCGTTTATTGCAAGTGCGATATTCGACACTATCGGCGATTTTTTACTGTAAACGCTGACGCTTTCGGATTGTGTTGACAATGTAATCACATCGTGGTCTGACGAGAGTTCGCCGCTCAAATCGAGATTAAGATTTTTGATATTTGCAAGTAGCCCGTTCGGCTCGCTGTCATATACGATATTTGCATTTGTAATTTTCAGTTTTTCGAGGCTCAATTTAAATTCTGACGATTCTTCATCAGTTGTTTGTTCCATATCCTCATCGTCCTGTTTCATAATGTTCCAGTTGGCATTGCCATCGGCAAGCAGGCGGGCTTTGATATAAGGATTGTCAACCGACACGGATTTGATTATAAAATCGCCTTTTATGAGCGCCCACACATCAACAACCACCGAAATTGATTTAATATCGGCAAGAGTATCGCCTTCAAAATTGTCGATGCCGCTAATGCTTATATTTTCGAGCGATACGGTTACGTTAGGAAAAGTCCTAAAAATAGTTATTTTAAGGTTGTTGAAATCCACCTGTGCATTTACATTTTCGTTAATAATTTTCTTTGCGGCAGATTCTATTTTACCTCTAAACAATGTTGGTACGGTAATAATAATCAGTATCAATACAGCGATTAAAATTGCCAATGATTTTAGTATGATTTTAAAGATTTTCATGATTTATAATTTTAATATTTTTATTCGCCACAAAATTAGATGAAATTTTTGAATAATCCGCTTAATCAGAATAATTAGTCTCTCCTTAAAAGTAATTTTGCAGAAACAAATGTTTTTTTTGACCGATTTGAAAACGATGGCTGTCCTCCCGTCAGGGACAGAATATTGGTAGAAAGAAACGCAGACAGATGCATGTTGCGCGAGTTGCCGACAGTTTTATCATTTCCTTCCTCATAATATACGGCTTGGAAATGATTTATTCAGGGAAAGGAAATTGATAGTAGAAACCTGTGCCTTATCAACAAAAACCATAGGTTAAAATATTAAATGTGTTTGCCATGATTTATGTTATTCAAAAAAATTGTACCTTTGTGCTGTTTCGATGGATATAAAATGAAAAATAAATTAACAGCATATCTCGCAGAAGAAAAACAGTCAAAGCGCAAAGGCGGCTTGTATCACAAAACACAGGTAAATCTTGCCTACAATTCCAACCGAATTGAGGGCAGCCGACTTACCGAAGAACAAACACGCTATATTTTTGAAACCCGCACTATCGGTTTCAAAGACGAAGACGCCGTTCCGGTTGATGATATTATTGAAACTTCCAATCACTTTGTGGCTTTCGATTATTTGCTTGATACTGTAAATGAACCTTTGTCAAATAATCTCATTAAGAAGTTTCACGGTATTTTGAAAACAAGCACTTCCGATGCGCAAAAAGCATGGTTTGCGGTGGGCGAGTGGAAAAAACGTGCCAACGAAGTCGGCGGCATACAAACCTCAAAGCCCGAAAATGTTGAGGCAGATATGCAGGAACTTAATAATTGGTACAATTCCATTGATGA
>JAISYZ010000094.1 GCA_031269545.1 Prevotellaceae bacterium | reverse complement strand
GGCTTTACAACTCGCCTCATCGGGATACATCTCTGTGAAATTCAATAAATTCATATCTTCTTCTTATTTTTTATTTGCAAAGATAATAATTCCAGGTGAAATATTGAGCATGCATTTTTCAAATTATTGTTTACAATCTGTTGCTGTTCAAAAAATCCTAACAGCAATCCTATAAGCAGACATCCGACAAAGTTCACGACAAATGTTGCTATCGGGAAAATATAGTGAAAATGTTTTTCTACAAATACGGATGTCAAATATCGCAATATGCTTCCCATACCGCCGCCAATGCCTATCAAAAGTAATTTCAAAATCATCGCAAAAAAAATTAAAACCTTGCAATTAGTTAGACAACAAGGTTTTATATCGTTAACATTATAAATTCGTTTAATTATTCCAACGGAATATCGTTACTTACTATTTTGTGAAGTTCATCAACTCCTTTTTCGCTGATTTCGAATGTTTGTTTTTTATCGTTTGGGAAATAAACTTCGACTTTATTATCATCCAAAAAGCGCAATATTTCCTGATTATAATTATCATTTTTCACACGCCACGATTTTTTAATTCTGTCGTACGAAAGTTCTGCATACACATCTTTATTGTCGCTTTGTTCTATGCGCAGATTATTGTGTTTTTTTGTGATGGTATAATGAACTCCATTACGTTCAATCTCTTTTATATCGCCGTTTTTTAACGCTAATGCTTCTCCATTTTCCCAAAATTCAACAGAATTAAGAACGAGAATATCTGCCAAATAACAAACTTCGTAAATCGGAATAATGTGGAAAGCAAGAAATACAACTTCGTTTGCAAATTTGCTTCCTACGTTTTTATTCCAGTCGAGAAGTTGATTTGTCAGTTTAAATGAGCCAATGCAAGAACTCATCACCAAAGCAACAATACATGTTACCGTAAAAATTTTTATTTTTTTCATAATTTATTTTTATTAGAATTAAAACTTAACTAACTTTGCAAATGCAAAGATGCAAAAAATATTGCCAAAACAAAATAAAATAAATTGGTTTTTGATATTATTTTTAAAAACATTGTAATTAATATTATTGAAAATTTGGCATGATAATTGCTTTTAAGACAATAAATTTTTAGATAATTAGATAATTAAAAAACAAAGTATGAAAAAATTAATAATAACAAGTCTGATTTTTATATCAGCTATTTATGCAAAAGCGCAATCGTATGAAACAAGCGTTGAGGTAGGCAAAACAGGTTATCAAAATGCTGTATGTATTGATTTGCCTTATACGGTAAATGAAGTTGAAACATCTCTTGAAAAACGTTTTGCTGCAAAAGGATTGAAAGGCAAAAGCGCTTCAAAAGGTTTTACGGAATATAAAAACGTAAAATTCATGGAATTTGGCAGCGAAACAATGACTATTTACACAAAAGTCGATAAAAATAAACAAAACAAAAGCGGGTCGAAAGTTTATATACTTGTTTCGTTGGAAGATGGACGGTTTTGTACATCGGCAACCTGCGAAAATATAATTGACAACGTGAAAGAATTTGAAAACAAATTTGAGCCTTACGTAGAATTACACGTTACAACCGTTTATCTTGAAAAAAGCATGGATGATTTGAAAAAAGCGGAAAAGGATTTACGAAATTTAAATAGCGATTCGGTGTCGTTGCAAAAAGACAAGGAAAAAATACTGAAAAAGATAGAAGAAAATGCGCAGAAGATTCAAAATAAACAAAAAGAAATTGAAATGAAACAACAAATTGCTAACGAAACACAGTTAAAGAAAGCAAAGCAAGAATCTGACCTTCCAAAATAAGTATAACATATAAATAACCGATAGTTGGTGAAAATTTATTCGCCAACTATTTTTTTATTTACAAATTCATCCTTTTTCCATTTGTTGATTAGTGTTTCTCTGTGTAATTTTTTGTTAGACAGAGGCAGACAGATTAAAATCTTTAAATCGCAAACCGTATTATCTTTTTTTCATCATTTGGTTCATTTTGTCTTTGTTGGTTACTGTTTTCATCATTTTTCGCATTTCTTCAAACTGCTTCATCAATTTATTCACTTCGTTGATGTTTGTTCCGCTTCCTGCGGCAATTCTTTTTCGGCGGTTTGTGTCAATCAGCGATGGCTGTTCGCGTTCTTTGGGTGTCATCGACATTATCATTGCTTCGGTAGCCTTAAATGCATTTTCGTCAATATCAATATCTTTCACCATTTTCCCTATTTTGGGAATCATTCCCATCAAGTCTTTAATATTTCCCATTTTTTTGACTTGCTGAATGTGTTTGTAAAAGTCGTTGAAATTGAATTGATTTTTACGCAGTTTTGCCTGAAGTTTCCGCGCTTCGGTTTCGTCGAACTGTTCCTGCGCTTTTTCAACCAGTGATACAATATCGCCCATTCCCAAAATTCGGTCAGCCATGCGTTCGGGATGAAATACATCGAGCGTTTCAGGTTTTTCGCCCGAACTTATAAATTTTATTGGTTTGTCAACCACTGCACGAATTGAAATTGCAGCTCCGCCGCGTGTATCGCCATCAAGTTTTGTGAGAACAACGCCGTCGAAATTCAGTCTGTCGTTAAATTCTTTTGCTGTATTTACGGCATCCTGTCCTGTCATCGAATCGACTACGAATAATGTTTCGCTTGGTTTCACAGTTGATTTTATTGCAGCAATTTCAGTCATCATTTGTTCGTCGATAGCCAAACGTCCTGCGGTATCGATAATCACAGCATTAAAACCTTTGGTTTGTGCGTATTTTATAGCATTTTGCGCAATCTTTACAGGATTTTTGTTTTCTTCTTCCGAATAAAATTCAGCTTCGACTTGCGAGCTAATGATTCTTAGCTGTTCAATTGCTGCCGGACGATAAACATCGCAGGCGGCAAGCAAAACCGAACGTCCTTTTTTTGTTTTCAGGAAATGTGCAAGTTTTCCCGAAAAGGTTGTTTTTCCCGAACCTTGCAATCCCGAAATAAGGATGACGGCAGGATTTGGTTTTATGTTTATATCTGTTGCCTGTCCGCCCATGAGCGCCGCAAGTTCATCGTGAACAATTTTCACCATCATTTGGCTCGGGCGTAGGGAAGTCAGTACATTTTGTCCTATGGCTTTTTGCTTAACTTCGTCGGTAAACGATTTTGCAACTTTATAGTTAACGTCTGCATCGAGCAATGCTTTACGAACATCTTTAAGTGTTTCGGCAACATTGATTTCGGTAATTTTACCTTCTCCTTTCAGTATTTTAAACGATTTTTCCAACCGTTCCGATAGATTTTCAAACATTGTATTTTATTATTATTCTATTATTTACATTCTGTCGGGAACATCAATTCCCAGCAGTTTCATTGATTTTTTTATCATAATGGCTACTTTTTTCGACAACATTAGTCGAAATAATTTCAAATCTTCGTTTTCTTCGCGCAAAATTTGATGTTCATGGTAAAACTGATTAAATTCTTTTGCAATATCGTATGCATAATTTGCAATTACAGCGGGCGAAAATTCTTTTGCTGCCAACGCCAATGTCGCTGGGAAAGTATCTATCAGTTTTATTATTGATATTTCTTTTTCGCTGATATTTGCACAGACAGAGGTTTTCGGAATTTTTATCTGCTGTTCGTCCGCTTTGCGTAAAATCGAATTTATGCGTGCATAAGTATATTGTATAAATGGTCCTGTGTTTCCGTTGAAATCTATTGATTCTTTCGGGTCGAAAAGCATTGTTTTTTTAGGATCAACTTTCAGAATAAAATATTTGAGCGCTCCAAGTCCAACCATTCTGCAAACATTATTTATTTCGACATCGCTTAAATCATCAAGTTTTCCGAGTTCTTTCGACATTTCGTGTGCGGTTGAAATCATCAATTCAATCAAATCGTCTGCATCAACGACTGTTCCTTCCCGCGATTTCATTTTTCCTTCGGGCAATTCAACCATTCCGTACGAAAGATGATAAATTGAATCAGCCCATGCAAAACCTAATTTTTTAAGTATAAGTTTCAATACCTGAAAGTGATAATTTTGTTCGTTTCCAACAACATAAATCATTTGTTCTATATTGTATTCTGCAACGCGCTGTTGCGCAGTTCCCAAATCCTGAGTAATATAAACCGAAGTTTCGTCGCTGCGCAGAAGCAATTTCTGGTCAAGTCCGTCTGCGGTTAAGTCAATCCATACCGAGCCGTCTTCTTTTTTGAAAAACACGCCTTTGTCCAGTCCTTCTTTCACCAAAGTTTTTCCCAATAGATATGTTTGCGATTCGTAATAAATTTTATCAAACGAAACGCCCATATCATTGTACGTTTTATCAAATCCCGCATAAACCCAAGAGTTCATTTTTTCCCATAAAGCGATTGTTTCAGTATCTTTGGCTTCCCATTTTCGCAGCATTTCCTGCACTTCAAGTTGAATCGGGACATTGCGTTTTGCTTCATCTTCGGCTATACCGCTCGCAACGATTTCAGCAAGCTGTTTTTTATATTCGCTATCGTAACGCACATAATATTCTCCAACCAAATGGTCGCCTTTTTTACCTGATGATTCCGGAGTTTCGCCGTTTCCAAATTTCTGCCAAGCCAGCATCGATTTGCAAATATGCACTCCGCGGTCATTCACCAAATTTACTTTTACAACATCGTTGCCGCTGGCTTCGAGAATATTTGCAACAGCGTATCCAAGCAAATTATTGCGAACGTGTCCCAAATGCAAAGGCTTGTTTGTATTGGGCGATGAATATTCAATCATCAGTTTTTTTCCGTTTCCGCACGAAAATCCGAAATTTTCATTTTCAACGGCATCGTTAAGCCTTTTAATCCAAAATTCGGATGTGAACTTAATATTCAAAAAACCTTTGATAACGTTGTACGATTGAATTACGGCATACGAAGATTTCAATTTTTCGCCGATTTCGTTAGCTGTTGCTTCGGGCGTTTTACGACTTATGCGCAGCAAGGGAAAAACCACTAATGTATAATCGCCTTCAAAATCTTTGTTTGTTATTTGTATTTGAATTTGTTTGTCATTAACAGTAAAGCCGTATAATTGCTCGACAGCAAGCAGCGTGTATGATTGCATTAACTTTTCGATACTCATTTCATAGAATTTTGGTTGCAAAGGTAAAGAAAAAGTTATACAATTAAAAGTATTCTGTAATCTGTAATCTGTATGAGTTCATTTTCAACTTTATATGTAATGATATTTTTGTACGGCAATTTTTCAATCCATTTCATAATATGCATCATAATCAATTGGGTATAATACACTGTTGAATAAATGAGGTTGAAAAAATCTGACTGTAAACCATTTGTTATCCTGAACAAGTTGTCTGCCGCGTTCTTCTCCTTCAAAAGAGTTTATTTTTAACTCCTTACTATTTCTCCAAACTCATTTATTCTGAAACCCTGCTGCGCGTTGAACAACTCGTCGAAACACTCAAAGCATTGCGCTTCGTACCATTCGCCGTTGAGTGTATCGGTGGTAAT
>JAISYZ010000069.1 GCA_031269545.1 Prevotellaceae bacterium | reverse complement strand
AGTCTAAGTCTTTGATGAGCGCTTTCGGAGTAGGCGGCGGATCGCAAAATGTAGAAGACGAGTCGAAAAAGATGGCGTCTCATGGTTACGTTAAAAAAATGATAAAGAATTTAGACCTGCACAAAAATTATGTACAATCGGAATATTTGGGTATCGTCAAAACGCAATTATACGACCAGTCGCCGGTGATTATTTCTTCCGATCCGTTTTTGCCGGATACGCTTAACGCTTTACTCGAATTTATCATTGACATAAAAAAAGATGATGCAGTCAATGTTAAACTGAAATTAAAAAAGAAAACTATCGGAAAATATAAGTTCAGCGCTTTCCCTGCCGAACTTGAAACTCCTGCCGGAAGATTTACCTTATCCAAATCAGCTTGTTACGACGCATATAAAAAACCATTCAAAATTAAAGTTTTGTTTACAAGCTATGATTATATGGCCCAGATTTATATGGAAATACTGGATATTGATTTTGAGAAGAAAAATTCCGACCTCATCAATTTAGGTATTGATCATGAAAATCCGGTTTTGGCCAAGCGGATTTTGAACGAAATTATCGGGGTTTACAATTTAAAATGGCAGGAAAACAAAAATATACTTTCCGAAAAAACAAACGCTTTTATTGATGAGCGGCTAAAAACCGTAGTATCCGATTTGAGCGCTGTCGATGATAATATCCGGTCGTTTAAAGATAAAAATAAACTGACGGATATTAAAGCCGATGTAACTTATTATTTTGAAATAAACGCCGAACTTCAAGCCCGATTAACCGATGCGGAAACCCAATTGAAATTAATTGATATTATTTTTGATTTTGTAAAAGACGGAAATAATAAATCTTCGTTAATCCCATTCAGCACAACGACTTTAGACCCATCAATCGCCGAAGTGATTAATAAATACAACGAAGCGTTATTGACCCGGAACGACTTGTATAGCAATTCACCGGGAATAACCGGTGTTATCCAAAGTATGGATATGCAAATTGAAGCTCAACGGAAAAACCTGTTGCAATCTTTAGCCAATATCAAAAAAGGCATGCAAATATCATTGGCGGAATTGAAAAACAAGGAAAAAGAAGTTAATTCAAAAATTACCAACGTTCCTTCCGTTGAACGGCAATATATGGATTTGAAACGAGAACAGGAAATCCAACAAGTCGTTTATCTTTTTTTAGTTGAAAAAAGAGAAGAAACGATGCTAAAAGCCGTATCGCTGCTGCCTAAGTTGAAAGTGGTTGATGATCCTTATACGGTTAACGAACCTGTTTCGCCGAATCTCAAAAAAGTGGCGCTTGTTGTCTTGTTTTTTGGTGGGTTGTTGCCTGTGGGGGCGATTTATTTTATTCCTTCGATTAGAAATTATTTGAGGAACAGAAAAAAATGATTTTTTTGTTTGTCGTCATAATAGCCATCTGGATGTATGCATGGGATTACAAAATTCCGGCGCTTATGATCTTTTTTTTCTTCATAACTTCCGGTTTTAATATGTTTCCGGAGGAGATGATGGCAAACGCTTTTTTTTCCAAAGGTATGGACTATGCCATACTTATTATTACCGGCATGGTAATTATTGATAGCTTTTGTATAAAAAATTATTGGAAACCGGATAAGTTTCTTTGGTTGATCCTTATTTTTTATGCTTTTTTGACGTTATGTGTAATATATAATAAATTTGGAATAGGTATAGGTTGGAAGGAAATTATTCGTACAGCCCGTTATAATGTATTGTGGCTTACGGCATATCTCGTATTCCGAAATTTATCAAGAGAACGGTTGATTTATTTGATGAAATGCCTATTCTGGGTTACTGTCGTTTGTGCAATATTATATCTTCTTCAAATCATTTTGAATATACACATTTTGAATGAATCGGTAAAAAGTAGTGCAGACTTATTTGGAATGAAACTTCCAAGGTTCTATAATCAACCTGATATGCTGCCGATTTTCACGTTTATGGCAATCTATTTCAATCCACACAAAGGGCCAATAAAAGTTTTAACTACAACTATATTAGTTGCGGCATTACTGGGAGCATTTCATCGAAGTCTGGTAGGTGCGTTTTTTGTTGCCATAGCATTAGGGTATGTTATTCAACTTCCGCGTTTGCAAAAGATAAAGGTATTGACTGTCACATCTGTATTTTTGGTGTTTCTTATCGTTTTTGCCGGATATAAGTTTGTTCATTCCCGCACTTATGTTGATATTCAACGTGTTGTTTCAGGGAATGTTGTTGATATGGATATTGATATTGAAGACTTGCAAGCATCCACATTTACATTTCGGATAATGCACCTTTTGGAACGCAATCAATATCTTTTAGATAACCCTGTGGCGATGTTTACGGGAGCGGGATTGATGACGGAAGATTCCAAATTAACCGGTTCTATATTTGATTTTGATATCGGATTGATTGATAAACTGTCGGAGGAAACCGTTCAATTGGATACCGGCGACATATCTTATTCCATCTTATTTATGCGTTACGGTTATTTAGGCACTCTGCTTGTCCTTTCGTTGTATATTTTTTTAATGGTTTATTTTTATAAAAATCATAAAGACCCGGTTGGATTGTTCTCATTTATGTATTTCATTGTGGTTATAATCATCTCTTTCTTTTCTCATATACTCATATTGCCCATTTCATTTTTGATGCCTCTGATTACTTATAATATAGTACGGAAAAACAAATTGGAATATGAATAACCGGATTAATATAGGGAAAAAAGATGTGATATGGAATTATGTCGCCACATTTCTTCAAATAGGGTCGGGTATTGTTTTACTGCCGTTTATTTTGCGATCTTTTTCGGAAGAAACTGTGGGACTTTGGACTGTTTATGCAACAATTATCTCATTCGTAGGTTTACTTGATTTTGGTTTTAATGCTTCATTTTCCCGCAATGTAACATACATAGTAAGTGGAGTCAGAGAATTGAAAACAAGCGGCTATCAAAACATAAATGCAGAAACCAATGATATAGACTATGGATTATTCAAGGGTTTGATTAATTCAATGAAATGGTTTTATACCCGAATGACTTTATTGCTTTTACTGTTGCTTGCTACGGCAGGTACATACTATATTCTGATTTTGCTCAAAACCTATTCGGGCGATCATAACGAAGTGTATGTTTCGTGGATTATTCTTTGCGCTGTAAATGTTTATTCATTTTATACTTTTTATT
>JAISYZ010000059.1 GCA_031269545.1 Prevotellaceae bacterium | reverse complement strand
GCAGCAGTCGAAACGGCGCTTGTGGTAACCAATCCTGTTGTATCGGGAGTGATAGCCGTTGGCGGCGTAGTGGTAAACATGCTGCGAAAGAAACTGCTTGCCAACAAGGACGACCTTGTGGGCTACTGGCAGGAGTCGCTCAACCGCACCGAGCATTATCCGCACGGCGCACGCGACCGTCAGGATATATACGACACCACAGGCAATATTCTTCTTGATTATACCCTGTTCGGATTTGAAAACGAAGTTAAATAATTAACAATTAACAATTAATAATTAATAATTAATAACGAAACGCGTCATTGCGAGGAGCGCAGCAACGAAGCAAACCGGAAAATTACTGATAAAACTCTTACAGTTTGCTTCGGACCTCGCCCTTGCAATGACGAATGAAAATAAGAACAAAAACGGCGGAACCGAAAAGCCTTAACAGAGTAGGAAAAAAAGTAAAAAATGTGATATGAATTTAATAAGATTAACACAGAGAGAAGTTGACGGTTTAGGCATTGATGTGCATAGATTAAAAAAAGAAATAATGCACACAAGTAGAGATCTTTCGGAATTTGATTTATTTAAAGATATTGATACCGTCAACAAAGATATATATGTGGCATTAAAGCGCGACCCAATGCTGAATTACGAAGATACGGGTCTGACTTTATATTGAAACAGTCTGAATAAGCCGAAAAAAGACTATAAAAGGGAGTAGGCAAATGTATAAAAAAACAAATTATATGAGAAAAAATTTATTTTTATTGATTGCTTTAATTAGCATGATTAATGGAGTGTCTATGATGGCACAAGAAAAAATTGTCGTTAGTATTCCGGCATTTTCTTACGTAACAGGCAATGCAGATCCAAAAGATGTTGCTACCGTGCAGGACGAGGTTATTAATGCCTTTGTTAAAACAAAACGTTTTGACATTGTTGACCGGGGTGAAATCAGTATGGCGCAGATTGATGAGGAACTTGAAGTTCAAAAAGGGGAAAACTTTATTGATGGAAATGTTGTTGCACAGGGCAAAAGTCTTGGCGCTCAATATTTAATAATGGGTGCTGTTCCTATGATATCCGTAACTGAAGGTTTTGCTAAAGATAATCAGGGGCGACAAAGTTCAACAGGCTGGACTGCAAGAGTGCTTTTATCTTTAAGAGTTGTAGATTTGGAAACAGGAAAGATTATCAGCAGTCAAGCTATAGAACCCAAATCTGGAGGAGTGGCTTTTATAGGGGCATTTGTTAATCCCAAGTCGAGAGAATCTGCTTTAAGTAAGGCTCTAAAAGATATCGAAGGTCAGGTTGATATGTTTGTTCTTAAAAACTTTCCTGTAACATTGAAAATTGTTGAGTTTCAGGGCAAGCAGGTTTTAATTTCGGGAGGTTCTGAAAAAGGAATCAAAAAAGGAATGAAATTCACTGTTGCCGAGTCTGTAACTGCTGAAGTTGATGGCAAGCAAATGGAACGCAATAAAGAAGTAGGGCAATTGGAAGTTGCAAAAGTTGAAGATGAAAACTTCTCGCTGTGTAAAATCAAATCAGGCGAAAAAGAAATAAGAGCAAAATTCGAATCCAATCCGAACAGTTTGAAAATTATTTTAAACGCAAAATGATTATAAATATTGATGCATGGCAATATTGAAAGTATCGTTGGTAACAATGATACTTTCAATATTAAATTTTAATGATATGAGAAAATTATTAATGTTTTCAATGGTGATAATGTTGTTTGCAGCTTGCAAAACAGCATATTATGGAACTACGGCAAATGTAGTTTATTTGTCGGGCGACAGAGAAACCATTTCAATGCGCTCGATAGGTATTGGCAATGACGAGCAAAATGCACAGGCAGGTGCTGAAATCAGCGCTATAGAAGTGTTGTTTTTCAGAGGCTTGCCCAATTCAAAGCAAAAAGATCCGTTAATATCAATCGATGAAGAAAGCACAAAAGCAAAATACAGCGATTATTTTAACAAATTTTTTAATCAAGGCAGATATAGAACGTTTATTATATCGTCTTATGCCGTTACAAGTTTGGAAAAAGTTGATAATAAAACCAAAAGTATGGCTGTTGATGTTACTGTAAATTTAAAGGCTTTGCGATTGGATTTGGAAAATCACGGTGTTATTAGAAAATTTGGTTATTAAACATAAAATGTATGAAAAATTTATTTTTAATATTAGGCTTAGTTTTTAGCATATCAACAGTTAACGCACAAATAGCGGCAACAAACACTGGCGGCGAAGTGCAGACAGTACAACCTAAGATAATGGTAATTCCTTATACAAAAGAAGGCGAAGATATTAGAACAGTGCTTGAAGACGATGTAAACAAACGCATAGCCATAACAAAAATAAAAGAAGCATTTGATTCACGCGGATTTACAACAGTAGATTTTGTTGCCAGATTGAAAGCGTCTCAAAGCAATTCTGTATTTTCGGCGGCAAACAAAACCGATATAAAAGCGCAGTTCATACAAATGTCGGGAGCAGATGTTTATGTCGAAACCGAAGTAAGTGTATTAAACTCAAGCAACGGTAATTCGGTGAAAATAATAGTTACCGCTTATGAAATATCAACAGGCAATTCACTGGCTAACAAAGTCGGCGAAAGCGGCAAGTTTTATACGGATGATATAGGAAAATTAGCATCCAAAGCCTTTGGAACTGTTGCTGACGATTTTCTGGATGTTATGCAAAACAAATTTACGGAGATTGTTAATAACGGAAAATCACTAATCATAGAATTTGGTTTTGCCGAAGATTCACAATATAATATGTTTTCTGAAGTAGGTCGACAAGGTTTATTACTGTCGGACGAATTGGAACTGTGGATGGAGCAAAATGCTTATAAAAACAATTACCATATTCAAGGAACATCCGATAATCTAATGATTTTTGATGATGTCAGAATTCCACTCAAAGACCAAAGCACCGGAAACAATTATAATCCCAATAAATTCGCACTGGAAATATTTAAGTTTCTGAAAACGCTTGGGATGGAAGGAAAAAGAGATATTAAAAGCAATACAATATTTATCACAATAAAATAAAGAATTATGAAAAAAATATATATAATTATTTTTTGTCTGGTAAATTCCATACTTGTATATTCACAGAACACAAACGATCTTGGTAAGATACTATTAAATGTTTATACACCCGACATTCCCGATTTATCAACATCTGAAACAGCAAAACTTGACACAAAAATAAAGCAGATACTTAGCTATAATGATATTGGATACAGTTTTTCGCTAAACAGTTTTGTTATTTATCCCGTATTTGAAATATATGACATTAAACAGGTTGAAGGAGGAATGAAAAATATTGTTATTGTTACGGCAGATATAACTTTGTTTGTAAAACAAATTATGAATGATAATGTAATTTCTTCTGTTTCGACAACATTAAAAGGATCCGGATTTTCAAAAAAAGAAGCAATCGCAAATTTATTTTCTAATATAAATACAAGGGATGCTAAATATAAAGATTTTATAAATGAAAGTAAAAGCAGAATATCTCAACTATATGAAAAATACTGTCCTGTATTCATAAATAAATCGGAAGAATTGGAAGGCAAACAACAATATGAAGATGCTTTATATCTGTTAGCAACCATTCCCGAAGAATTACCATGTTATTCAGAGATAAGAAAAAAAACGCTCGATATATATAAACTATATCAAGATATAGAATGTAAACGGCAAATACAGCAGGCAAAATCGCATATAGCGATATTCCAATATACAAGGGCTGCCGATATATTAGCCAATATCGACCCATATTCAAATTGCTATAAAGATGCTGAAACCTTGATTTCTCAAATAAAAGACAAATTAGAATTGAAAGAACAACAGGTTCTCGATATAGCATTGGAGGGATACAAAAATTCAGTTGATTTGGAAAAAAAGAGAATAGATGCTGTTAAAGAAGTTGCAAAATCTTATTACTTGAATAATGCAAACAAAACGGTTAATCATTATAATATCATGCGATAGTATGAGCAAACTGTTTGTAAGAGGCTGTCTTAAAAGTGGGACAGCCTCTTTTTTTATCTATGCGGCAAGTTTTAGATTTTGAGTGTAATAATTCTCTTGTTGAAGCGGGATTTTGAATTTTTCGTAAAAAACGACAGCAAAAACAATAATTTCGGATAAAACGGGCGGTTTTAGTCCGTTTTTGGGCGTAATTTTCCCTTTGTTGTAGAGTTTACCGATATAAAAAGCGCACGCCTTTTGGGTAGCGCCGAATATGCAATTCCTACGACAAAGGGCGATGACCTGAAAAAAGCTGCATCGGCTATTGTCGCACAATTGCAAGGCAAATCGTAATCTTATATAGCATATCCTGAACAAGCAAAATCTCAGATACAAAAATTAGTAATCAGACATTTCAAACTTGTCAGGTTTTCGGAAACCTGTCAGGTTGAAACAGTATGTAAAGGCGCAATCACGAATCATTAATTATCGACTGTTTCCATGCGTTTTGCAATGGCGAAAAAAATATTTTAAAAATTTGTTTGATTAAAAAAAATATTTTTAACTTTGCAACACTTTTTATAGAAAAAAGGTTAAAAAAAGAATGGAAATATCGTGTGAAAATAATAAAAATGTTGATAAAAAACCTGTTTGGCGGTATCAAATATTTTGCCAACGCACACAAATACCACTTGTAAGCGCTACACACTCCGCTCATCGCTTTAAAAGCGTTTTTTTTAACGGCACAAAGAAACAAAATTATTTTCAATTCTTATCAATTATAACCGTACAAATATTTTTTTATAAACCTGAAAGTACAGGGCTTTACTCTGTGAAATCTGCAAGCCGTTTCCAGACCTCTGCAAGTCATTTCCAGACTTCTGCGAATATTTTCAACAATTCACATTCAATAATAAAACATTAATTTTAATGCATATAAAAATGAAAAATTACATTCCCTATAAGGATTCGGAACTGGTGGCATGGAACGCCAATTTCACGGCGCAGGTAAGAGCCGGCGCAACATTATGGGGCATTACGCCCGCCGAAGTCAGCGACTTGCAAGACGCCACCCTCAAACAAAAAATAATTAAAACAAACAAATTTTAAAAAAATAAATTATGACAAATAAAATTAATTTATCAGGTTTAATACTGCTGACATCAGTATGTATGTTGGCTTCGACGGCAACAGCCTTTGCCGAAGACCGGGTTGTAATGACAACTTCAAAAAAATATGTTGAGGTTTCTGTAAATTTTAAGGATGGGCAATTAATCTCGGATGATATCATAAGCGTTGACTGGGGAGATGGAAGGAAATACGAAGGACTGCCAAATTCTGTTACCGGTCAGATCGGTCATACATATGGGGATGAAAAATTACACGCCATTGTTATCTCATCCACACGGATTAAACATTTAGATTGTGGCAATAATCAATTAACGAGTTTGGATGTAAGCAACTGTCCTCAGTTACAATATTTATATTGTCATGATAATCAATTAACAAGTTTGGATGTCAGCAATTGCCCATTACTGAAACAGTTGGGTTGCCGCAAAAATCAACTGACGAGTTTGGATGTAAGCAACTGCACATTACTGGAACAGTTGGGTTGCGGCGATAATCGATTCAGGAGTTTGGATGTCAGCAGTTGCACCGCATTATGGGTTTTGCATATTAACAACAGCGCATTTCTGGAAACATTGAGTTGCAGCGCCAATGTTTCAGTAATTAGGGAAAACTGCCCGCTTTTACAGATTCAGTTACCCAATCCGGCAGGAACCATATCGGTAAATATGCGCAACAGCAGTAATGGAAATACGGTGGTTACTCCTTACGATTTTGATTCGGGCTTTTATATAGGATCGGACAATAATTTTCACGGAACCAACACCAATCCTCACGCTGGGTCTTTATATCAGTTTATAAAAATCGGCAAAGTGAACGGTTTGAGAGATGTGATAGAAAGAGATATACCCCGTACAGGATGGGCAGACATGGTGGCTGTAACTCCGGGCTGCGGTTATATCGTTAGATACAGATACGCAATCAGGAATGCACGTGAGAACAGTACTATGTGGCAAAACCGTTATGTCAGAATATATGTGGTGCGGGAGATTTTAGCGGCGGCGGAATATGAGGCTGTTTTAGGGGCGGAAATAGAATATATTGAACGGTAAAATTAAACATTAAGTGACGAAAAATTAATAAAGTATGACACTTTTTCCCTCATGAACGAAACAAAGTCCGGTAAATCCCGCAGGGCATTTCGTCGTTGCGCTCATTTTTGAAAACCTGTCAGGTTTAGGAAAAAAAGGATTGCTTCACTTCGTTCGCAATGACGAACACAAGACGGCAGAGCGTCATTGCGAGGAATGAAAAGACGAAACAACCGAAGATCAACGGAGTTAATCCAGAAGACAACCTGTCAGGTTTTCGGAAACCTGTTAGGTTGTTGTTTGCCGAGCATTTCGCGCGAGTTGCCGACAGTTTTTCATGTCATCGACAGCGCTTCGCGCGAACGGCTCGAAAGCAATTATGCTTCTACCAACGTTTTGTCTCTAACGGGACAAATTTCAAAAACACCTCAGGTCTTGCCTATTGCTGAACTGTGTTTTTTTTGATTTATACCAGACTTTTATCAAAATGTAATTTATGCAAATTGATTATCAACAGAATAGATTGATGTTTCAATCTGTTTTGTATGAGTTTAGTAAATGTCATTTCGGAGTTACTTCGGCTCACCAGCAAAACCCTGTGTCTACCATATTTGATATTCGCTTCAAATTATTATCTTTGCATAATTTAAAATTATTATTTGTTATGTTAGAAAAGTTGATTAAATATGTCTTACCCTGTGAGATAGTAGATTACTTTGAATTAGTATC
>JAISYZ010000056.1 GCA_031269545.1 Prevotellaceae bacterium | reverse complement strand
ACTGTTGTGTTAATATGGCATCACTCTGTCCATATAAGCTTAATCCGCTAAACACTACTATCAATATTAAAAATAGTTTTTTCATATCTGTATTTTTTATTTATTTTTACTTGTTTTATTGCTTAACCACATTTATGCTGCCTTTGCGAATTTCCTTACCATTTTCATCATAAAGAATATAATAATAAACGCCCGGATTAACAAGTTTTTCGTTGTCCTGGAAGCGTCCGTTCCAGCCATGTTCTTTCTGTTGTGCATTCTTTGTTTCATATATCAATACTCCCAAGCGATTGAATACTTTTATTCTACGACCGGGCATAAATACATCGTTAATTCCATCTCCATTAGGAGTGAATGCGTTTATGTTACCGTCGTCATTTAATAAATGCAACACGCCGTTTTGAGGTATTAATTTGTAATTATCATCCAATCCTGCGTGTATAACTATTGCATAGTCGCCTGCAGACGAAGTTGGCGTTGCCGAACACATTACCGTAGGCTTGGGATCATCCAAATCCGATTCATCGTCTTCGTTATAGAATCTGTTATACTCTAATGTAAACGGATCAAAGGTTTCTCCTGTTTTTTTCGTTTGACTGGCTACCGATATGTACAAATCTCTTTTAAGAACGGTAATATCAAATGTAACAGATTTTGCAGGCAATAATGTATCGGAGGGTTCTGTAATGCCTTCCTGTGTTGCTCGCAACTGTGTAACTCCTACCGTTAAAACTTCTACATTATAATCGCTTTCCGAACCTGTTAATGCTATCGAAGATCCCGAAATAACTTCAAGTTTTACAGGTACTGTCTGTCCTGTAAAGTAATCTTCAGCATCTGCCGAAGTTTCTAAAATTATTCCATCTGTTCCCGCTTTGTCTATTTTGAAATCATCATCGCCGTAAATCTTTTCTATATCGTCTATAGCCTTTATATTCTGCGAGTAAGGTATGAACAGGCAAACCGTGTCATTTACACATGATTCCAGTGTTTCAGATGTAAATGTCAGCCAGTAGCAGTATTCGCCTCCGGGAAGATTTTCATCAAGATAGGAATCTGTTTTCATATCCTTTCCAATAAGGACGGGCGCTCCATCTATATTTCCCTTTAATTTGCGCTGACGGTATAAATTGTAAACTCCTATTGCTCCTTTCTGTTCTACATGCCCTATTATATAAAAGTTAGAAGGACTGCCGTAATAATTTGTCAGCGGTTCCCAGTTGACTCCGGCATGTATTTCCGCCCCGCCTTCAACATAAGTTTCGTCATCTATACCATAAGGATAGCCAGCTGTGTAAGCCGGCGTTATATAACCTATATACAGGTCGCCTTCGCCTTCAAGCGATACGAGACTGTCGAGAGGTATTTTTGTGGGAGTCTGGGCAGGTATGGCAGATGCAAGTACATGCTGAGTATATATAATATTATCTCCTTTTTGAACAAAGAGATCTATATCCAGCGGACTGTACATTGCAATAGTAATGGCAGACAAGCCCGAACATGAAAAATCGGGAAGTTCTTCTTCCGTAAATTTCACAGCCGCCCTGAAACCATCGACATTAAATCCAAGAGTTATAAATCTCGTACCTGTAGAATAATCTCCGCACTTTCTCAGATCGCCAGAGAAAGACGCAGACTGCAATACGGGCAGACTTGTGCTGTTCAAACCGTTTACATTTTGCGGCTTGTTTTTGCTCTGTGGTCGTCCCATTTTCGCTCTTTCATTTGCAATTTCACTGCGTGAGATTTTAGATTTTTTAAGCGACAGCATACGACCCGAAGATGTTTTTTCTGATAAAGATTGTGCTACAGGTTCACCTGCAACAGTATCGAGGCAGGATGCAAGTTCAAGTCCGGTTACATCATCAATCGTTAAACCATATTTATCATAATCAAGATGACGGAAAGCAATATAAACTTCCTGACCGATATAGCTGCTCAGGTCGATGTTAACTTTTTCATAAGATTCCTGTCCGCCCGAAGCCAGAGGTCTAATGAGTATGTTGAAATCGGCTACCGATGTTATATTCGATGCGGTTGACAGATGCACTTCGTACTGATCATCATAAGGATTACTGTCTAATGATTGAGCATAATAAGTAAGTGTATGGTAATTTTCGGTAATTTTCACTTTGGGACTTACCAGCCAGTTATCTGTATGGAAAAGTTGGGTGGAACTGTAATACGAAAATGAAGATGCAGCGCCAAGTCCCGAATGAACATCAGAAGGGTAATCAGACCATTCCCAGCCAAAGCCTTCGCCTTCGGTAAATGTGATCCATTCCGGAAAATTTACGTCTTCAAATCCACCGCCGCCGACATCTATAATATTACATCTCGATTCCTCTACTGCCGAACAGGGCGATCCGTCCCAGGTAACAAATACATCATCACCATTCTGAATCACAGCCGCAAAGCCTGTAGGCGGAGCGGGAGCCTGCTTCACCGTTACTTTTGTCGTTCGCGCACTGTTGTCGATAACGAATATTACCGTATCAATTCTGCTTATAAGTTTATCCTGAGCGGGAACGGTAAGTTGAATACTGAAATCTTCCTCTATTCCTTCCACGGCAACTGTTCCCGATGTCTGGCTTAAAGTTATCCACGATGGTTGAGACAATACTGACCAGTTTCTGTTTGCAGCAAGAGTTATCGTTTCATCTATTGCACTGTTGCAGTCGGCAACGATAAGCGATGTGTCAGTTTCCAGTATTTCCTTTTTAACTTCTACATAATCCACACGTACAATGGTATCAGAGCCAAAAGTATTTGTAACTGCCTGACTTACATCGTACAATCCTTCGGTATCGTAACGTATATTCATTACAGGATCGCTTGATGTAGATGTTGCAGGGTCGCCGCCTTCAAACTCATAACTGTACAATACAGGCACTCCTGTTGATAAATCATAAAAGTCAACAACTTCGCCTTCCCACAGTATTACATGAGTTTTTTCCTGTATCTGGAAATCCGCACCATAAATCTCTATATTGTCAATTCCCATGCCATTGCCACCGCCGTAGCCTGCACAGTCCTCGCCCATTGACATAAATCCTATATAATAGGTAGAGGTAAGGTTAGGCAACTCAACTTCAACATCTATCCAGCCAGTAGTTCCCGATGTCGAAGTGCTTGATGTTGACTGTTCTACTGTCGTAATGGTTGTCCATGTACCGGTAGCAGATGTATTGGAATATTGTATTGCCAATCCATCCCAATAACCACCATTTGATACGTTTTTAAATTTCAGTTTAAGCGTTGCCTGTGCAAAAGAGCCTAAATTCAGAGCCACCCTGTTATACATTCTTACTTTACCAAAATCAAAATTATTATCAAAAAAACTGTAAAAAAGACTGGCATTGTTAGCGCTTGTACCTGCGTAGCCGTATCCTGAATATCCCGTAGTATTGGAGTTTGATCTGTTGGTTCTTGTCCATGAAGAGTTAGACAAAGCGGTAAATGTACCGCTTACGAGAGTTTTTACATAAGTAGATGTACTTCCGCTACTGGAAACGCTGGTAGCATTATAATTTCCTCCGTTAATACTTTGCTGATAGCCGTTATCATCAAAAATTTGATTTGGTGTACCGGGTATAAAATCAACAGCGGCAACATTAGCCACAGGTAGGCCGGCGCTTGCTCCGCCTTTAATGGTAACATTAATATAGCCTGTTTTTTGTTTTATAAATACAGTATCAGTACCGCTGATTGTATCGGTTGCATATACGGTCAAACTTACATCAAAGGGCGAGCCTGTTGCCGTATTGTATGCAACTGTCGGCTGCTGTTCGGCTGACTGTGCAGGCGTACCGCCCTGAAATTCCCATTTTACCGAATCAATAACGTATGTGTAGTAGTTTTTCTCTTTATATGATATGGTAAAAGTTGCGCTTTCGCAGCCATACAAATCTGTTGTGTCGGCTTTGAAATCATAAGGATCTATTGGCGGTCTCTGTACTTCTACATAACCTGTGCGTACAGTATCATGGCTGCCAAAGGTATTCGTAACCTTTTGTTTTATGTCGTACAGTCCCCAATTATCGTAGCGCACATTGATTTTAGGAGCATTGGTTGTTGATGTTGCCGGGTCGCCGCCGGGGAATTCGTATTCGTAGAGTACAGGTACGCCTGTTGACAGGTCTGTAAATTCTACTTCGTCGCCTTCCCATATTATTACGTGAGGTTCTTCATTTACATCTCTAATTGTGATTTCTATTTCATCAATTCCCATGCCATCGCCGCCGCCGCCGCCTTCGCAGCTGCTGCCCATTGACGTAAATGCTATATAATATGTAGAATTGAGGTTAGGCAGTTCAACTTCAACATCTATCCAGCCTTCGGTTCCCGATGTCGCTGATTCTGTTGTATATTCTTCTATTGTCTTTATGGTTGTCCATGAAGTCTCATTAGTGTTTGTTCTACTGTACTGTACATACACTCCATCATAATATTTAGCTCCACTGCTAGCGGTATATGCTACATTTTTGAATTTAAATTTAAGTGTTGCAGATTTTCCTGCAAAAGCGTTGAAATTCATCGCTACTCTGTTGTACATTCTTACAGAAGTCAATCTGTAATTATAATCGCTGAAAGCATAAAAATAACTGCTATTGCTTGCTGATGTTGCTCCGTAACCGTATCCCGAATATCCGTTATTAGCGCTGTTAGCATAATTGGTTCTTGTCCATGAAGTAGCGCTTAAAGTGCTGCCCCATGTACCGCCAAGTGCATTTGCTTTCATCCATACAGGCGAGCCTGTACTTGCAACTGTAGTAGCGCCCCATGCGCCCATTGCTGTTCCTGCGGCATTGATAATCCTTTGCTGATAGCCGTTATCTTCAAGAAGCGTATCTGCCGTAACAGTAGCAACGGCAACGTTAGCCACAGGTACGCCGGCGTTTGAGCCGCCTTTAACGGTAACATTAATATAATCCGATTTTGTAACTTCAAATACCGTGTCTATGCCTGTATCGGGTTTTTTTGTATATACATATAATTTTACATTAAAAGGCGAGCCTGTTGCCGTGTTGTAGGCAATTACTGGCTGCTCTTCGGGTGATACGGCAGGCGTTCCGCTTTCAAATTCCCATTTTACCGAATCAATAGTGTATTCTTCGTCTTCATTTCCTGCGCTTGAATTTGTAACCGTAAAAGTTGCGCTTTCGAGTGCATACAAATCTGTACGGTTGGCGCTAAATCCGAATGGGTTCATTACTATGGGAGTTTCATCATTGGGATATGGAGGGCATGAGTCAGCCGTGCCGTTTCCAACAGGGTCGAGCCATGTTTTCATTTGCGTTGCAGTCGTTGAGCCGTATTTGTCCCAGTGAGCGTGTAAGGCTCCATAGCGAACGGTGAAAGAGCCTGATGTTGCTTCACAGGAAGGTTGTCCGCTGGTGGGACCGCCGCTCAAAGTGCCTATCAGTCGTTTGTTTTGATTAAACAGGCTCGAACCTGAAGCGCCGCCTTCGCTGCGTCCCCAGCCGTTGGCTGTTTTAACAAAACCAGTAGTCCAGTTTGCCTGTGCCATAGTAGTACCGCTGCCATCTTCAAAACCAAAACTATGATTGCCTGTAAGCGTAGCAGGAGAGGTATATGTGGCTATTTTTTTAGGATTTGCATTAGGATGGTTAATTCCTTTTCCGCTTGTGGGAGCAACCTGTCGTCTGTCCCATCCTGCAAAATAAAGTCCGTTTGATGTTATCCATTCATCAGGTATGGGCTGTACAAGTTTAAGCAGCAGTCCATCAGTATATCCTCCTGTACTTGCTATTACTGTGGCTCCTGTAAGTTGTCCATATTCGAAACTTGTTTGTGAAGTACCACAGGCAGATCTTTCATAGAAGAAATTAAACTGCCATTGTAAAAAGTCTGCAGCGGGAGTCAAAGCCGAATAATTAGAGTTTGCGCCGCAGTGCCAGGCTGTAATAATATAGGGAGTTTTGTCGTTCAGCGTATTATTTACCAAAGTACTTGAACAGATAGACCAATTATTACCATACTTAACGCGCATATAACAAACGGCGGATCCTGCTTCTTCTCTCCAGCCTTCTCCTTCTGAACAGGCAATATCAACGTAGCAGTTATACTCATTGCCTGATCCGTTAGGGTTACCGTCCGTGGGATTACCAGCATGAGGCGCTTCTCCACCGGAATTTTTAGAAATTTTAATATTGTTGTAGGCATACCCAATGCCGCTAATCTTCAACCGCGCTTTGTCGGCTGACTGTTCCAGCAAGGGCGCTTCGTATTCAAAAACGGTAACATCTCCTGCAACAAGCGGAGTAGAATACTGTTTTCCGTATGAATTGCTGGTGTTGTCATAAGCGCCCAATACCTGAGTTTTGTCGGCGCTGTATATAAACAGCCGCGAACCGGCAGGCAAATAAAACTCTTCATAAGAGATAATAAGCGCCAGTGCGTTTTTTGCTTCAACTGCAAGCCGCCAAACTTTGCGTCCGTCGGGCAGTTCAGTCCAAACTCCAGAATTTTCCATTGTAAAGTCAACAGGTATTTCTCTTGCAAAAGGCGGTCTGGCTATATCGCCGCTGTTTGCTTTTATACTGTCTTCTATCAGCCATTCCGTAACGCTGAAATTTACAGGCACTTTCACATACGCTTGCGCCGGCAGCGCTTGCGCTTCTTTAACTAAAAACGTAGGAGGCGTTCCTCCTTTTGTCTGCTGTGCATCGGCTCGATTTGCTGTCAATCCGAATACAAACAGGCAGATAATTGATAAAATTAATCTGAACTTATTCATTGTTATTACATTTAAGGTGAATAATAATCGTTTATTTATTTCATTGTTATTAGCAATACATGCATACCAAATATTTTTATGGTCGTATCTCTTCATTTTTAACAAATTTATTTGACAGGCATACATTGCAGCATTATTTTCGTAAAGATATTATTATGGAAGTATTACCGTTTCTGTATAAGTACTTGACCATCCCAGTCCGGCTTGCGGCAAATCATATTTTGCTTGAAATTCAACAGTTCTATCTGTTTTTGTGGCGCTTATGAAATTAAAATATGCATAACCATCTTCATCCCACCAGTTACCTGTATTTTGCGCTGTTTCGGGAACACTTACATTATTTGACTGGTCAACAATAAACACCAGATCATATCCTTTATGCGTATAGTCAGGATCAATATAGTAAAACCATTCTCTCAAGCGATACCATGTATCTGTTCCAATTACAACGCTGTCGGTAGGTATTGAATCTGCATCCCATTTATAAAAATCCGATATAAACGTTGAATAACCTATATTTTCTATCCACGGCAATGGGAGTAAGACAGTGATTTCTGTTGTATTTACGCCTGCAAAAGAAGCCATTTCTTCGAGTTTCAAATTAAAGACATAATTTTTCCCCCGCAACATTTTGGATTGATCAACAGAGATTTCAATATTTTTTTCATATTCTCCTTTTGCAAACGATATGGTATTCGGAATTGTAAATATATCACTGTATTGACAATCATTCGTCAATCCTGTGATTCCTGCTTTTGCTGCCGATACGCGCGCTACGTGAATATAAATTTTTGTTGCCGTTTCATCTTCGACAGTCGTCCTGTATTTGGCATTATCAAAAGAAACGCCTCTGTCGCCATCAATAAATTTTGCGCCTATTTTATCAACATCGCAGGATGTTGCAAAGGCAAGTATTATTGTTAATAACGATAATTTCAATATATTTTTCATATTTTTATTTTTATTAAATTATAAAATTCAGTTCATTATATATTAAATTCCACTGCCGAAGGGATTTTGGTCGCCACTCGGAATTTCATTGGGACTTAATATTTTATTATTATCAAATTCATATTGAGGAATAGTTAAAACCCAGTCGTAAGTTTCGGGATTATCTACTTTAAGGTTATTAAGCGCAGTTATTGCTTCCGTTGGATGCCCCATTGTTTCTGTGCGGATAAAACCCTGTTTCAGTCGTTTTATGTCATATATGCGACCGTGTTCGCCCCAAAGTTCGATACGGCGCTGGATAATAATTTCTTCGAGTAAGGAGCCTGTTTCGTTCGTTGTTAATGTTCCAAGCGCTGTTCCTGTTTTGTTAACGCTGTAAGAAGTGTCGCGCTTCGACATAAGTTTCATCAGAGCAGCACGCGCTTCCGAATCTTTACCCTGACGGCAAAGCGCTTCGGCTTCAACAAGTATCATTTGTTCCATTCTCAAATAAACTCTGTCTGTTATGCCATTTTGATAATCGCGATATTTAAACTTCACTTGAAGATATCCTTCCTTGTTGGGATATTTTTCATCAAGCACCCACCATGCTCGGCGAATGTCATTAGCGCCCAATTTATTATACAGCAATTTATTTATCTGTTTATGCGCATTTTTACCGTAATAGCCGTATTCACCTTCGGTATCCATGTGAGCCATAAATTGCCTGTAATGATCTCTGACCTGGTCGTTTATAATTATATTGCCCCACATTACATTTTTGTGTCCGACATCGTTAAAAGATGAGGATTCGCCTCCGGGAACAATAATATCATCCTCCTCTCCTACCGAGAAATCCGTTTGAGCGATTTTTGCAGCCTTTTCCGCTTCTTCCCATTCGTTTGTTACAAGACATATATCTGCTTTAAATGCATTTGCGACACGATAATCAATATGAGTTTCATTTGTTCGTTTACGTGTGGAAACATTCGTCAGACGCACGACAGCCGTATCAATATCAGCGCGAATTAATGTATAAACGTCGTTTACGGTAGCGCGGGCATTTCCTTTTGTTGCCGATGAAGTCGGTTCGGTATAAATGGGAACGCATTTTTCATTTTCATGACCTTTGAATGTTCGCGAAAAATATTGTGCCAGATAAAAATAGCTGTAAGCGCGCAAGGCATAAGCCTGACCTATTATGTAGCTTACTTCTGTCGATTCTCCCTGCATTGTTTCTTTTGCCGCTATTATATAATTTACATTTGCTATTACTCTGTAAAAATAAGTCCAAATATCATAAGAGCGAGCAATTGAACTTGTATATGAGCGTTTTACGGTATATACATAGTCGGTCCAAAACCAGCCATCGCCTGATTCTGCTATAACCAAATCCTCGCCCATAAGATTAGCCGCCATTGTGTATGACTGCACGCCAAAAGAATGACCATAATTTCCTGATGTAGAATAACCCCATTCAAACATCATGCGGTAAATACCATTCAGTGAAATAATAGCGTTCTCGGTATTATCCATCATACTGTTGCCCGAAACGGCATCAGTAGGATTTGTATCAAGTCTGTCCTCGCAAGATGTAAGAATAAGACTTGACAGTAATATTAATATTAATGTTAATTTTTTCATATTTTATTCCTTTTATTTTTTAGAAGTTAATATCCAAGCCGATAGAAAAACTGCGAGTAGGCGCATAAGTATAAGCGGTTGAACCTGTAAAATTATATTGGGGATCCATACCGTTCAAATAATTGAACATAATAAAATTATCTAATGTACAGAATACACGCAGCGATTTTATATCAATCTTTTTTGTAATTTTTTCGGGTAATGTATAACCGACAGTTACATTTTTAACAGCGAAATACGAAGCATTTATCAAGAATCTGTCTGTTGCAAGAGCGCTGGGCTCAACTTCCAGACGCGGTACATCGGTTATATCTCCGGGTTTTTGCCAGCGGCGTAATGTCTGATTTGAGAAAAATGCCTCGCTAAGATGTAAACGAGGTTGCATTATGCTTGCAAAACGATTTTCATAAATCTTACCTCCTATCGAGAATGTAGTCAAAAATGAGACATCAAAATTTTTAAATATTACAAAATCAGAAGAAAATGCTCCCGTCAATTTTGGTTGACGGCTGCCAAAATAATATTTGCATGTATTTGCCAAATCTCTGTCGCTTGTTATGTAATCGGATCCTGGAATTGGTATGGGATGCTTGTTAGCATCTCTCAGTTCTACTCCGTTTTCTTCTTTCTTTTTATATGCCCAGTAAAGAAGCGCTCCCGTAGCAGGGTCAACTCCTGCGCTTTTGGGCAGGTAATATGTATATATTTCCTTACCTTCTTCAATAACTGTCATTCCTGTCTGCGGGTCGGGAATATCCGTAACTTTGTTTTTATTATGCGATAATGATAAAGTTGTATTCCATTTGAAATTTTCCTTATTGAATATTTTTACATTTATAACTGCTTCTATACCTTTGTTATTCATAGATCCCATATTGGTGTTATAATAGGTAAAACCAGTAGAAGTCGGCATTCGCGCCTGCATTAACATTTTTGTTGTATTCCTGTTATAAAATTCAAATTCCAGATTTACAATACGGTTAAATAAACTTGCAGAAATGCCTATATTAAATTCTTTTGATTCTTCCCAACTTACATTGGGGTTTTCCAGTGTAGAAATCAATGCTCCCTGCTGGTCAGCATTAGCCATTGTTATATCGTAGAATGACTGCCATGCATAATAAGTGGACAAATTTTGATTGCCGATTAATCCATAAGAAGCCTTTAATGATAAATTGTTAACAAATTCAATGTTTTTCATAAATTTTTCGTCAGATATTTTCCACGAAGCGCCAAGGCTCCAAAACTGTCCCCATCTGTGGTCTTTATGAAAGCGCGAAGAGCCATCGATACGCCATGATGCCGACAGATAATATCTGTCATCAAATCCATAATTAATACGTGTCAGATATGATTCTATTCTGTCAACATCAGTAGAAGATGTTCCGCCCGTAAGATTTACGCCCGGCGCCAGTTCATATATGCCATCAATTAATTGCGTACGTTCAGCCGCCAGGTAAGATCCTCGCCAGTCATAATATTCATGACCTGCCAAAAAATCAACCGAATGTTTTCCGAAAGTTCGCGACCAAGTCAAAAGTTGATTTAATGTATATGAAAAATCTCTGTAATTGTCTTTATAAATATATCCTCCAGGAGCGCCTGTCTTAGCATAATCCATTAATGCTGAATTTGTGAGGTCGCCTCCGAAATTTATTTTGAGTTTAAGTCCTCTAAAAATGCCTGCGCTTTCCTTATCGCTTCCAAATTCAATATACGAACGTATTCCGATATTATCTCTGTTGTTGGTATATTTATCATTGAACAGGTCGCCAACAGCGTTCCATCCGGCATCTCTCGATCTGTCGTTCGAATATCCATCTTCATTAGTATATTTGCCATTGCCGTAGTCAAATAATATATTACCGTCTTTGTCAAATACGTTATTTCCATATTTATCTTTCAAATATAAAGGATAAACAGGATTCATAAATTGCGCCGTGTTCCAGACATTTGCTATTGACGTTTGTGAGCTTCCTGAACCGTGCGCATTAGTTTTTGTATAGGCATAAGACAGATTTGCACCTGCTTTCAGCCAGTCTTTTGCTTGATGATCAATATTTGCACGAACACTGAAACGTGTAAATTTTGTTGTTCTCAGTACGCCCTGTTCATCCAGATAACCCAATGAAATCAAGTGAGAAGTATTTTCAGAGCCTCCTGATAAACTTATCACATGTTCTTGCCTTAATGCATTATTTTCTGTTATTTCATCCATCCAATTGTCATTCCACGCTGATACGGCATCAGGTTTAACTTTTCCTGTTGCGGGATCAATCAATGTTTGCCATGTATATTTCCTAAACGGATTATAGTATTCGCCCCCAAAATAACCGCTTAATTCGTTAGATGCCAATGATTTGGCATCGGCTACCGAACGTCCTCCATCATACATGTAATAATTTTTGTATGCTTCATAAATCATTTCAACAGTTTCTTTTTGACTTATGCCATCATAACGTTTTAATGAACGGGACGAAATGCCGATACTTCCCTTATAATTAATATTGGTACGACCTTTGGTACCTTTTTTGGTAGTAATCAGTATAACGCCATTATTTGCACGAGAACCGTAAAGAGAGGTTGCAGCAGCATCTTTCAATATCGACATTGATTCTATATCATTTTGATTGATAGATGAAAAAGAGCCATCAAACGGGATTCCATCAACAACAAATAATGGATTGGTTGAGGAATTTATAGAGCCTATGCCTCTTATCAGTATTCTTGCATCTGAACCGGGCTGTCCGCCTCCCGAAGTTGTAATAACGCCGGCTGCCACTCCTTCCAGGGCTTTGGTTACACTGGAAACCGAACGTTTTTGAATGTCTTCTCCTTTAACAACAGATACTGAACCTGTAAACGATTCTTTTGACTTTACAGTACCATAGGCAACTACTATTGATTCTTCAATTTGTGCAACATCAGATTCAAGAGATACGTCAATAATACTGCGATTATTTACAACAACTTCCTGTGTTTTGTAACCTACGAAACTAAACACAAGCGTAGTACTGCCTTCAGGCATGTTAATAGTGTAGTTACCGTTATCGTCGGTAAATGTACCTGCGGTAGCATAACCTTTAACGGCAACCGATGCATACGATACGGGGTCGTTTGTGTTCAGGTCGGTTACTTTCCCTGTAACCTTTGTCTGACCTGACATGACACCCATACTGAGAAGCGTTAAAAACGCGATTGATAGGATTTTTTTCATAACTTTTGGCTTTACAATAAAATTTTTTTTGACTTATAATTTATATTATAGGCGCACGTAAATCATATTAAAACAGCATATTATATTTTTTATCAACAAGTTGTTAACAAGTTATCAACAGATACATATTTTGCAGATATTAAATAATCATGTAACTTTGCGAAAGACATATTTGTCCTATAATATAAATTATAAGTCAAAAATTTTTTTGTAAAGTGTTAAAAAAATTGTTGATTTGGTTATTTGTCGAATTGTTTGTTTGTCTGAACTGTGATTTTTTTGATTTTATGACAGCCTTAGATAATATTTCTGTAAAATCACAGTATTCGTACAATCATTTCAATCACAGTTCAGACTTCATTAATTATTAAAACCTCATTTCTAACTGATTTATCTGACAGAACAGGTAATAAGGTTGTTCTGCGTAAAAATTGCCTTGCTACTGAGGTCGTTTTGTGGTTAAAATCAGGTAAAAATGAGGTTTGTTTTGTTGTTTAGATTTGTCAGGCAGGTTGTAAAAGACAGGAACTATCACAAAAATATTTCTTTCCAAATAATGCCAGCATACGTAAAAAAGGAAAGAAGAAAAATTTATACAAACATTGAATTTATTAAAACCCACCTGTCAGGTTCGAAATGTCTGCTTATTGATTTTTGTATCTGGAAATTTTACTTTTTACGGATCCACTAAACAAACAGAACGCCATATCCTCTTTTTTTTATTTGCGCAGATTTTAAAAATATAATTGTACATTTGTACATCATTTATACTTTGTCCGGCGTAAAAATGTGAAATTAAAAATGGGAAAAATTATACCGCATGAAGTATAATTTGAATGATATGCACTTCTGAAACAGAAGTTTTAAATAATTAAATTGTAAATAAGTAGATAGATGGGATTAATAAGATCGGTCAGGGGATTTGTTCCGAAGATAGGAAAAAGATGTTTTGTTGCCGAAACCGCCGTAATCATAGGAGACGTTACGATAGGCGATGATTGCAGCATTTGGTACGGTACGGTTTTGCGCGGCGATGTAAATACGATAATTGTCGGAAACAGAGTAAATATTCAAGATGGTGCGGTACTTCACACTCTTTATCAACGTTCGATTGTAGAGATAGGCGATGATGTTTCTATCGGACATAATGCAATAATTCACGGAGCAAAAGTAGGCAGCAATGTACTTGTCGGAATGGGTGCAATTCTTATGGACAATGCCGTAATTCCCGATAACACCATAATTGCAGCGGGAGCGCTTGTTTTAAGTAATGCAGTTCTCGAACCCGGAATGTATGCAGGACTTCCCGCAAAAAAAGTGAAAGATATTGATGAAAAAACAATAGAAATGGCTCGGAAAAACGCAGAAGGATACCTTATGTACAAAGAATGGTTTTTGTGATTGTCAACAGTTCTGATGTAAAACATAATAAACAGGAATATTGATAATATTTTCGAAGCAAAAGTTTTGATTTCAGTACGAGGCTGTCATGAAATACCGAAAGTACACATCTTGAATTGCCATTTTGTCGCTCGGAGGAAGATTTTGGCTTGAGGGTCAATTCAGTAAGACTATGTGCGAAATATAAAGAAAAAAAAGATATGAACGATTTTCATAAACATATTATAATTACCGGTGCAGCGGGTTTTATAGGCTCTTCGCTTGTTGACTGTTTGCTTAAATCAGGCAATTATACTATTAGCTGCATCGACAATTTTGATGATTTTTACGATTTGAACATAAAACGTAAAAATATTTCCGCATTTGAAAACCATGCAAATATAAAGTTTTTTGATATTGACATCAGAAATCGCGAACATATTCATGAAAATCTATGCGATGACTATGATATGATTGTTCATTTAGCAGCGAAAGCAGGCGTGCGTCCAAGTATTGCCGAACCTGATTTGTATTCGCAGGTTAATGTGTTGGGAACGTTGAATTTACTTGATTTTGCAAAAGAAAAGCATATCAAAACATTTATATTTGCATCGTCGAGCAGCGTTTACGGCGTTAATCCCGATGTGCCATGGAACGAAACATCGGCGTTGATGCCTGTAAGTCCTTATGCAGCAACAAAAATTGCAGGCGAATATTTAGGTTATACATACAGCAAACTTTATGATATTAGGTTCATTGCCTTGCGTTTTTTCACTGTTTACGGACCGAAACAGCGTCCCGACCTGGCTATTCATAAATTCACAAAACTTATAAGCGAAAACCAGCCGATAACACTTTACGGCAACGGCGAAACATTCCGCGATTACACATTTATCGACGATATATTGAGCGGAATAATGGCTGCAATGAACTACGACAAAACAATGTTTGAAATAATAAATCTCGGAAACAATCGCACTGTGAGTCTGTCAGAACTGGTTTCTGCAATAGAAAATGCTACCTGCAAAAAGGCAATAATACAGTTCGACAAATTGCATCCAGCCGATGCTCCGCTTACCTTTGCCGATATTTCAAAAGCAAAACGACTTTTAAATTATAATCCCGAAACTCAACTGAAATCTGGAATTGAAAAGTTTTACGAATGGTACATAAACATTTGAAACTGTTAGCAGGATAAACACGAAGTTGCTTTGCTTAAGAAAAATATTATTAATTTTGTAAATAATAATTTGAAATTTTATATCATGACAACAAAAAAATATTTTATTACAGCATTGTTGCTTATGCTGTTTGCCACACAAGGATTTTCGGATGACTCAAAAGTAATAAAAGCGGCATTGAAAGATGTAACCGTATTTTTCAACGGAGCGGAACTTACACATACAGCATCAGTCCAACTCGCAAAAGGAGAAAACGAAATTACAGTCGAAGAAATAAGTCCTGTCTTAAATCGCAACAGTTTGCAAATAAAAATAAGTAATGGAGTAATTGTTTCTTCGTTCGAATATTCGATAGATTATTTGACAGACGAAAAGCAAAATACGATAACGAAAAAAATTAAGGATTCAATAGATTTTTATAATGATAATTTAACAAAAATCACAACGGATATAAAAATAAACAATGATATGCTGACGCTTCTGAAACAGGGAGTTACGCATAATGTTACCGTTGCCGAAAAATCGTTGACAATAGAAGAACTGAATAAAAATATTGATGTTTTCCAAAAAAAATCGCTCGAATATGAAAGTGCAATAACGAAACTGGAAAAAGAAAAAACAGTTATCGAAGAAAAAATCGAACGTTTAGAAAACCAACTTGATCAGGAAGAAGTACAACATGGAAAAAATTCGGGAGTTTTGAAACTTAAACTTGCATCCCCGCTTGCCGTAAATGCACAGATGACAATAAAATATTTCACAACATCAGCAAAATGGACACCTTTTTACGATATAAACATCGCTTCGCCCGAAACTCCGATAAATCTGACAACAAAATCGAAAGTACGGCAAACTACAGGAATTGATTGGAACAAGGTAAAAATTACCTTATCGACAGGAAGCCCAAACAACGGAAGAACAGCGCCTGTTTTCAACGCTTGGTTTTTACGCGAGCAAAATTATGTACAGCACGCTTTACAAGGGAGAGTCGCAGGTGTACAAGTTGCACAAAACAGCTTTTCGTATAAAGAAAATGAAATAGCCTCCGATACAATTAAGATAAGAGGATATGCCTCGATAGAAAACTCACAACAACCAATTTATGTTGTAAACGGCATATTTGTGGATGTAAAGCAATTTTCATCGCTAAATCCCGATGATATTGCAAGCGTGAATATTTTAAAAGACGAAGCGGCAAGTTCTCTTTATGGTTCACTGGCGGCAAACGGCGTTGTTGTCATCACAACAAAATCGATGGAAGATTATGTTGTGCAGGATGAAAATCAACTGAACAGAACATTTGCGATTGATATTCCCTACACTGTAAAAAGCGATGGAAAAGAACAGATTATAGAACTCGAAAAACAGATAATAAACAGTGTTGAATATAAATATTATTGCGCTCCCAAACTTGATAACGAAACATATTTGATTGCCGAAATTTCGGAATGGCAGAAACTGAACTTAATGAGCGGACAGGCAAACGTTACTTACGATGGAACATATATAGGACAAACAACTATCGATGCAACATCAACAAACAAAAAAATGACATTCACGCTCGGCAACGACAAACGAATATCGGTGAAACGCGAAAAAATGCAGGATTTCAGCAGCGTGAAATTTTTAGGAACAGATACAAAAATAGTATTGACATATAAAATTACCGTCCGCAATAATCAAAACAAAGATGTAGCAATGATTCTGAAAGATCAGTATCCTTTATCGACAAACAAAAACATTATGGTTGAACTGCTCGACAAAACGACAAAACCAACTACAAATCGCGAAGATATTGGAATAATAACATGGGAAGAAACATTTAAGGCAGGCGAAACAAAAGAATATTTCATAAGTTACAGCGTAAAATATCCCAAAGGAATGACACTGAATTTGCAATGAAATTTGTTTGAAAAAACATTTTGCCCAAATGCAGATATTGTCTGCATTTTTTGTAATAAATATATCCTTTAATTCTAATAAAAGAAAGAGAACTGAAAGTATAAACTTTTATACATTATGGAACTGCAGATTAGATTTTATTTATTTTTTACCTCAATTTTTATTGATAATTCTTCCAATTGCGCATCGTCAATCGGCGAAGGCGAATCAATCATAACATCTCTGCCGTTATTGTTTTTTGGGAAAGCAATATAATCGCGTATCGAATCGCTTCCGCCGAACAACGCGCAGAAACGGTCGAAACCAAAAGCAATTCCACCATGCGGAGGAGCTCCATATTTGAAAGCGTTCAACAAAAATCCGAATTGAGATTCGGCTGCTTCGGGCGTAAATCCAAGTATTTCAAACATTCGTTGCTGCAATTGTCTGTCGAAAATACGAATTGAGCCGCCGCCAAGTTCAACGCCGTTTACAACAAAGTCGTAAGCATTTGCATTTACCTTGCAAATATCTTCGTTTGTATTACTGTAAAATTTGTGAATATCTTCGGGCTTTGGCGATGTAAACGGATGATGCATTGCATAAAAACGCTGTGTTTCTTCATCCCATTCAAATAATGGAAAATCAACAACCCATAGTGGAGCAAATCTGGTTGAGTCGCGCAAGTCCAATCTGTTTCCCATTTCCAAACGTAAGGTTCCCAACTGTCCCTGCGTTTTTTTCTTCGTTCCGCAAAGTACAAGAATCAAATCGCCCTGCTCTGCGCCTGTTTTGTCAGCAATTTTCTGTAAAGTTTCGGGCGTGAAAAATTTGTCGATACTTGATTTTATTCCATCTTCGCCAAGTTTGATGTAAATCAGTCCTGAGGCTCCTATTTGCGGACGTTTCACCCATTCGGTAAGTTCATCAATTTGTTTGCGCGTATATGCGCTGCAACCTTTTGCACAGATTGCTCCTGCGTATTCCGAATTATCGAAAACCGAAAAACCGTGATTTTTAACAAGTTCTGTAATTTCGCTTATCTTCATGTCAAAACGAATATCGGGTTTGTCGTTTCCGTAATATTTCATTGCATCGGCATACAGCATTTGAGGGACTTCGTCGAGTTCTACATTCAAAACATTTTTGAAAAGATGTTTAGCCAAGCCTTCAAACATCGACAAAATATCTTGCTGTTCGACAAAGGACATTTCGCAGTCTATCTGCGTAAATTCGGGTTGACGGTCGGCACGCAAATCTTCGTCACGGAAGCAGCGAACAATCTGAAAATAACGATCGTAACCTGCAACCATAAGTATTTGTTTGAATGTTTGCGGCGATTGAGGAAGAGCATAAAATTCGCCGGCATTGACGCGCGAAGGAACAACAAAATCGCGAGCGCCTTCGGGTGTCGATTTTATGAGATAAGGCGTTTCTATTTCGAGAAAATTCTGTGAATCCAAATATTTGCGAACTTCCTGAGCCATTTTGTGCCGCAACGCCAATGCGTGTTTCAGTGGATTGCGCCTCAAATCCAAATATCTGTATTTCATGCGCAAATCGTCTCCTCCATCCGAATTGTCTTCTATAGTAAATGGCGGTATTTCGGATTTGTTCAAAACAGTAATCTTTTCTACGGCAATTTCTATTTCGCCTGTATCTATTTTGGGATTTTTTGACGAACGTTCTTTCACTTCGCCTTCAGCCCGAATTACAAATTCGCGTCCAAGTTCGGCAGTTATTTTTTTCACTTCATCTGTCGATTTTTCGTCAATTACCAACTGTGTAATTCCGTAACGGTCGCGCAAGTCGATAAAAGTCATAGCGCCAAGTTCGCGTATGCGCTGCACCCAGCCTGCAAGTATCACTTTGTTTGATTTGTTTTGTATGCGAAGTTCGCCGCAAGTATGTGTTCTGTACATTTTTATGTATTTATATTTAATGTTATAAACTGTAAAATTAATCAGAATTTTGGAAATCGAATAAATTGTCGGCGTTTTTTTCAATACCAGCACATAAAAAATGAATGGTTATCAACAAATTTTTTATACCAAACTGCTATTAAAATGCAATTTATATAAATTGATTATCAATAAAATAAATTTATATTTCAGGTTGTCTTGGTGCTGTTCCGGTATAAATTGTTTACGTATAGCGTGGCAAGGTTTTTCTATTTCCTGATTTTGAAATGTTTATCGCACATGTTGCAATAATAAATTTTTTTGCTGTAAAAAGGTAATGACTGTAGAAAAAACGTTCCTGCAATGAAAAACGTATTTGCCCTGTTGCGGTTTATTCCGTAATTAACATCTCCGGAATTGCAATACGGACAAACAACATCGCTGTCGCAGTTTGTCTCATCTGTTTCTTCGCTGGGAATTACATCCAAATCCAATATCATCAGTGACTGTTCTTTGTCCTTTTCCCATACTTGCAAATTCACATATCCGATTGGGCGCGAATACAGATAATTTTCGTTATCGATGAAGCATTGAATATCGGCTGCATCAAGTTTCGATTTTGCAAGATTGGCTTCTAACGCAGTAGTAAACTTTGCTATTATGACAAATGTTTCGTTATTATTTGATTTTTTCATTTTTTATGTTTTAAATATTAATATTTTTCTAAATTTTCAATTTTATTTTCATTTTGCCGAGAATCCATGTTAGACCAATTACGGCAAAGGCAAATGCAAATGATTTCGCCAGTCCGCCAATGCCCGCATGTGTAAATTCGGGATAACTGATGGCAGCGAGCGAAACAACGGCGTACCAGACCGAAGGAATTACGTAACACGTAAGTGTGCTTGTTCCTGCGGGTTTTATTATTGCGAACCACGATTTTTTGTTTTTAAAATCGCTCAACCAATATATGAAAGTCAGCGTTACAAATGATATTGATATGCAGTAAAAAATCCAAGTGCATGTTTCCTGTAATTTTGAGATTATGAAATATTTGTGCGCTATTGTTGCTGCTGCAAACATTAGGGCGGCAAGGGCAATGTATGATGAACATAATTTTCTGAAATTTTGTTTTCCATGATTGCTTTGCATCAATAGCGATGCAACGATTCCTGCAAAGGCAAGCGATTGAAAACTTCCGTTACCGGGAACAAAACCTGAAATTCCCATAGATATTGCCAATCCTGTATTTGAGGCAATGCACAAGAGAGTGAAAAATATCCATGCAATTATATTCGGTAAGATTTTGTTTTTTGTAAATAAAAAAATGACAGATGTGTAAAAATATGTCCAGCCAATCAATCCGAGTATTTGCCACCATCCCGGACGTAAACCGACTAAACCGTCTGCATTTATGCCTTTAAATAAAAACAAGTAGAAGATTATTATCGAGATTATTGAATTTTTTAATAATTTCAATACGTTGCGGCTGTGTAAAAACTCTGATATTATCGGGACAAGCGCACAGATTGCAATTATCGAATATTGAAAAACATATTGAGCGCCGTTTGCAAATCCTATGGAAATAAAACCTGAAACAAGTTGATTTTCATGCACTGTTGGTTTGCCGACAAATACGAATGCAAGCGCTGCAAGTATTATCCATCCCAAAGTTTGCAGCGTAGCGAAGATTTTCTTTGTAATTCCTTTGGCTCGCGGGTAAACGTTCCAAATCATAAAGAAAGCGGCGACAGACAATAATTTGAACCATTGCGGAGCAATACCGACTGTGTTTGCCGTTTCTGCAAAACTGTTCATCGAAAACAGTCCCATTACCAAAAGAGCGACAGTTCGTTGCGCTATGTGCGAAAGTATCCGTATCGGCGAATCGCCTTTGTCTGTTCGGTTTTTTATGGCAAACGGTATCGATAGACCTACACAAAAGAGGAAACATGGAAAAATAATATCCGAAAGTCCAAGCATGTCTTCATTTTTTGCAGCATGATGCAACCAGTGCGGAATGGTATCGCCAAGTCCGGGAATGTCGTTAACGAAAATCATTAAAAGCATTGTCAGCGCTCTGAAAATATCTATTGATGCTATGCGTGTTGTTTGGTTTTTCATGGATAAATTATTAATCAATAAAATCAATGCCGTTTTTTAATTCCTTGGAACATTCTCTGCAATACAACTTTTCGTCGTCATCAATAAAATCAGACGATGTTAATATCAATTTATCATCTATGATTTCATATATATCATAATGATTGGGTTTTGATATAAATTCTATTGAACCGCATTCACAGGGTTTGATTTTTTTATTTTTAGATGATTTCATAACGTTCCGATTTTGTTAAAATTATACTGTTATAATCATTTGGATTTGTAAATTCATATTGCCAGATTGAATAAAAATTATTTCTTTTTTCAAAAAAGAGAGTTTTCACCTGCTTATTTGTATATTGTTGCCATTGTCTGTACGGATAAAAAAGTTGTCGTATAATAGTGTTTTTTGTAGAACTGTTTTTTGCTTCTATTAAAATAACTTGATTTTTCCCTTCGTAACCTGCATCAACTTCTGTCTGTACACTTTCAGTTATAATCATTTGATTATTTACTTTAAATGAAAATTTAGGCGTGTATTTTCGACCTCTAATTGTTAAAACCAAACTGTCATCTTTCAAAAAAGTACGAATTAAACTCGAAGCGTAAGCAAAATCCAAATGTTGCATTTCGGAATTACCGACCAAAGAAGTGTCTAATTTGAAACCAAGTTTGGACTTATATATTTTTACTGTTGAGTGTATATCAGGAATATCAACATAACCTTCGCCTTTTACAATAGCATATTCACCATTTCGCGTTGGAAGCAAAAATAATTGATTGTTAATAAAAATTTCAGGTCTGTTTTCTCGACTATCTTGCTTACAAAGGATACGTACTTCTCGTTCATTTGTTTTCTTAAAATATTTGGTTGCCATTTTTATCATTTCAGCAGAAATAATAAAAGGCATATTATCAAAATCATGATTTTGAATTTGATATTTATCAAAAATTGCTTTCCAAGAATTACTATTCATAAATTAAAAAGTGTATTTTGTAGATTTAATTGATTTAGGCGATTTATCGTGAGAGCTATATATTCTTTTTCTATATCAATTCCAATATATTTTCTGTTGCCAATAAATTTTGCGGCAACACCTGTTGTTCCGCCGCCATTAAAAGGATCAAGTATTAGACTGCCATCATTTGTTGAGGATGAAATAATACGTTTTAATAAAGCGAGCGGTTTTTGAGTTGGATGTTTACCAAACGTTTTTTCATCGGGCAAAGGGGTAGGAATACTCCAAACGCTACGCATTTGTTTGTTGGGAATTTTCATTTTATCTTCTTTGAAAATGCCATTTTTCATTTTCTCATAATTAAAAATATGCTTTGCTTTTTTATCTTTTTTTGCCCATAATAAAGTTTCGTGACTATGAGCAAAAGTAGTACAAGCCAAATTAGGAGCAGCATTAGGTTTAAACCATGAAATATCGTTAAGAATATGAAATCCCAGTTTTTGAAGTAAAAATCCACATTGGTAAATACTGTGATTTGTACCGCTTATCCAAATAGTTCCTTCAGGTTTCAATATTCTTTTACATTCTGTTATCCATTTTTCATGAAATTTCAAATCCTTTTCAAAACCATTACTTTTATCCCATTCTCCTTTATTTACACTTACCATTTTTCCTGCATGACAAGTAATTCCATCATTAGAAAGATTATAAGGAGGGTCTGCAAAAATCATATCAATATAATTATCAGGAAGCGCAGCCATTATGTCCATACAATCTGCATTATACAAAGCAGTATCATCTGTTTGGTATAAAGGTTTTATATTTTGGGGTTCATTATTGTTTGTAATGCAAAATGCGACATCTTTCATTTTAATAGCAGTTTCAGAATCAACGATATAATATTCCATATTTTTATTCATACTTTATTTCACCAGTTCAAGTTCATCTATCAGTCGTTTTGCTTCCGAAAGTTTGTCAATTATAAACAGTATATAGCGAATGTCAACAGAAATATTACGGCAATAGTTTGGGTCAAACATAATGTCGCTCATTGTTGATTCCCAGCAACGGTCGAAATTCAATCCTATTAACTGTCCGTATGCGTTCAGTACAGGGCTTCCCGAATTTCCTCCTGTCGTGTGGTTCGATGCCAGAAATGCAACAGGCAGTTCGCCTTTTGCGTTTGCATATTCACCATAATTCTTTGTTGTATTGAGTTCTGCAATCTGCGCAGGAATTTTATAATCGACAACGTCTTCATTTTTGCTTTTTTCAATCACTCCGTCTAGTGTTGTATAATGTTTGTAAAGTGTTCCATCGACAGGCGAAAATCCTTCGATTTTTCCATAGGCGATACGCAAAGTTGAGTTTGCATCGGGATACATATTTTTGTCGGTTTGCATTTCCATTTGTCCGCGCATGAAAAGTCGCTGTTGCAATGCAAGTTCTTTATTGAGTTCGCTCAATTTGGGCGAAATCTTTTCCTTGTAAAAATCGGCAAACGACTTATAAAAAACAACAGCAATATCATTGTTAAATTCTTCTGATTTTCCATCTGTATCTTTTAAGAAACCGTCAATCCACTCTTGGTTTGTAAGCTTTGTTTCGGCATAAATTCTGTTCGATATTTTTGTGAAATCGTTTTCGTTTTCGGCACAAAGTTTTACAAATGCATCGGCATGATATTTTTCGGCAATATTGCTGTGATAAGTTTGCATGACTTCGGCAAATATTTTTCTGTCTGTTTCGACATTGTAATTTTTGAAGAAATCTACTGTTATTTTCTGCAAAGTTTCTATTTGTTTTTGTTTGTCATCATTAGTTTTTTGATTGAAAACAGAATTTAATCTGCCTGCAAGCCTGATAATTTCGGGAGCCATAATGGCTTCGTTGAAATAATCGTTAAGCAGTGAATATGTGTTTAATTCATCATATATTTTTTTGAAATCGGCGAGCAGATTTTTATAAATTGAGCGCGATTTGTCCTGTTTCACCCATTCGGTAAAGCGATTTTCAAATTCAACTTTTTTATTTACAGCATCCAAACGCTGCAATCCCAGATATTCGCCCTGCCATTTTTTCCACGCATTGGCAATGTTTGCCTGTTTTGATGCATATTTTATTCGTATTTCGATATTGTTTGCCATGTCGGCATTTATAATGTTCAAACGCTGTGTGCGCAGTTTTATTTTGTGCGGATTATGTTTCAGCAGCATGTCAACTGCGTGCGATGGCAAATATTCCTGTGTTCTTCCCGGAAATCCGTAGATAAAAGTAAAATCGTTTTCGTCATATCCTTTCAACGAGATTTTCAAATATTGCTTTGGCGTATATGGAACATTATCAGGCGAATACTGTGCAGGTTTGTTTTCTTTATCTGCATAAATTCTGAAAACAGAAAAATCGCCTGTATGTCGAGGCCACATCCAGTTGTCGGTGTCGCCGCCGAACTTGCCTATTGCGTCAGGCGGAGTTCCAACCAGACGAACATCTTCGTAAATTTCGTAAACGTACAAAATGTATTGATTGCCGTAATAAATCGGTTTTACAACGGCTTCAAATTTTCCGTTATATTCGGCATTCTTAGCGATTGTTTTCGAGCGTACATTTACTAAACTGTCGCGGACGGCTTCGGAAGTATTGTCGTCAATATCATATAAAATCAGCGATGTAACATCTTCCATTTTATAAAGAAATTTCACATTCAGATTTGGATTCGGCAATTCTTCGCTGTTCGACTGTGCCCAGAAACCTTTATCAAGATAATTATGCTCAACCGAACTGTGGGCTTGAATCTGGTCGTATCCGCAATGATGATTTGTAAACAGCAATCCGTTTTTTGAAACGACAACTCCCGTGCAACCTCCGCCGAAGTGTACAATAGCATCTTTCAGGCTCGAATTGTTTACGTCATAAATATCCTGCGCCGTAAGTTTAAAACCTTTTTTCTGCATGTCTTCGACAGTATATTTTTGCAGTATCGGTAGCCATATGCCTTCGTCTGCAAGAGCGGTGAATGCTGTGAACGTAATAATACAGACTGTAATAATTAATTTTTTCATACTAAACAATTTTTATTTTATAATATTTTAATTTTTAATTCATGTAAAAGTTTACGATGTTTAATGCGTAAGTACAAATTACGGCAAAAACTTTCAAATATGCAAAAAATTAAGGGAATTTGTTTTTAGAATGAAAAAAATATGCTAAATCAATATTATAACAAATTTTATTTTAAGATGACAACTCGTGAGTTCTTTACAATTTGAGTTATTGTATTGATTTCAGGTAGTTTTCGACTTCAAACTGTATTCTGATTGTTTGCGTATTGTCGATTTTTATATGCTGACTGAGAATCCTGTTTGCCATAAACAGCGTTTTCTCTTTATCGCCTGATTTTTGGTAGAGTTTGAAAAGATTATAATTCGGTAAAATTCTGTTTGGAGTCATCAATGCTTTCGAACGCGATTTATTTTTAATAGCAACATTTTCACGCACAAAGTTATAAAAAAATCGGGCAAAGTTTTTATCCCTTGCCCGAAAATTTTGTTCATTCAGATATAATGTCATCATCTATTGGTCTGATTTCCCGTGGCTTTTTACCGCCGCCTCCCGGATCTGGTGATGGCGGCGCTGGCAGGGTACTTGTTTTGGGTTGAAACACATAAACTTTTATGTCTTTAACAATCTTGTCTTTTACATAAAGCGCACGCTCTCTTTCCGTATTAAAGTGAGGCGCATAATGCCAAAACGCCCATTCATCTTCATAAGGCGGCTCGAAATCAATATCAAATTCTATCATCGCACTTTTGGTATTCCATTTACGACGAGTTTCAATAGAATTTACATGACTGATACTAATTCCTTTTAAGTAAAATTTATTATCGGCAAAAACATAAGGACCTCTTGATGTAACATCCTTCATTTCCAACTCGTAGTCGTTTATGATTTTTTCTACAGTATAACCTATATACTGACTTTTGCGCGTTTCGAAATTATACTTTAAATAATTTAAAGTATCTGCGCCAAACTCTGCCATTGGCTTGTATGGCTGCGCTTTTAAACAAATTGCCGTTAGTGTCAGCAATATTATTAATTTAATCTTTTTCATATTATTCATTACAATTTACAGGTATTAGATATTGGGAATTAGCATCTTCTGTTGTAGAAAATGATGTTAATTGCTTTTCGCCTGTTTGAACGCTTTTTATTATATTTTTTACAATATGTTTACTGTTTGCCTGTTCACTAAAAACAGGCATACAATATTTATATTAATAGCCACAAAGTTATAAAATTATTCTGCATAATAAAAATTTCATGTTAATATTGGGATAAAAATTTGTTTTATAAAAAATTCAATATTACTTTTGTTTTATAATAAAAGCGATTTGCTTAATGTAAAACAAATATTTTCTTTTATAAACTTTGTAATTTATTAATATTTAAACATATAAAATTATGACATGTAAATTAAAAATCGAAATGAAATCTATCGTTTTTGTCTGTATTTCAACAGTATTATTTTTGTCGTCATCGTGCAATTCAAAAAAAACAGAAAAATCAGACGTTTTACCAATTATTTCAAAAATTTTGTCGGATACATCTTCCCGATTTTATACCGATTTCAGTAAATATCCCAAAGAAAGGAAACCGCTTGCGATAGGCATATTCGATTCGGGTACCGGAGGATTGACTGTTCTGGAAAAATTTGTCGTATGCGATGAATATGACAATGCGACAGGCGAAATGAAATCGGATGGCATTCCCGATTTTGTGAACGAAAATTTTAACTATTTGGGCGATATTGCAAACATGCCTTATGGAAATTATTCGCAGGAAAATAAAACCGAATATTTGCGCGAACTGATTATAAAAGACGCATTGTTTCTGCTCAAAGAAAAGCAGTCGAAAATAATAGTTGTTGCATGCAACACGGCAACAGCCTACGGACTTGAAGATATTTCCGCATTATTGAAGAAAAGCGGCGCTGATATTCATGTAATTGGAGTGATTAATGCAGGAGTGAATGCAACTTTGTTGCCTCTCGACAGAAATGCTGACTGTGCAATAGGCGTATTGGCAACAGCCGGAACAATTGCTTCGAATGCTTACGAAAAAACAATTTTGAAAACGAAAGAGACATTGGGATTTAAAGGAAATATAACCGTTGTAAATCAGTCGGGTTCAGGATTTGCAGAATCGGTGGACGGTGAAAAAGATTATACCGACAACAGTTTAACGTCAATGTGCGACAATTACAGAGGTCCGAAATGCGGCAACGAAGAAAACAGTATCAAAGCATATTTGATGGATGTTTATAATTTTAACACAGCCAACGGAGCATTGTTTACACAACAAATCGGCGACAGTTTGCTGAACATTCAATTAAATTCTTCGGAAAACTATGCCCGTTTTCATTTGGTATCGTTAATAGAAAAATATCGTTTGAGCGGAAATACAATTCCCATAAAACGCATTATTCTCGGCTGCACGCATTATCCTTATCTTTTGAATACGTTCAACGAAGTTATATCCGAACTGCGAAATTATACCAGAAACGGAGAATATATCTACAAAAATCTTATTGCCGCCGATTTTGAATTCATCGATCCTGCGCTTTTCACCGCAAAAGAATGTTACGAAACGCTGAAAAACGATGAACAGTTATCGCTGCAATCGGCAAAAGGAAAAGTTTATGCCTGCATTTCAATTCCTTCGCCCGATTTGACCGATGACAAATTGAACGAAGATGGTTCGCTGTCGTATAATTTCAAATACGGACGCAATCCCGACACAGAAGATATCAGTACAATTACAGTTCCTTTTTCGTCGAAATATGTAAATGACGATGTTTTGCAGCGATTGGAAAAATTAGTTCCTTATTCATATTCATTGATAAAAGAAACAATGGAAGAATAAGTTTGGTCGCAGTTTGAATGTTGTTTGATTTAATGATAATAATTGGCAATTATTTGTTTGCTGTTGACAGGATGATCTTCGATTTAATGATTTAATCGTTTCATGTCAAAAAAATATTTTCCCTGATAAGTATCCAATTCTTCAAGGCGTTTTTCAAACATGGCAATGAGTCTGTCGTTGCGCAGAAGGCTCCATGCGCTTTGCGACAAATATCGCGGTGGCGCTTCGCCGACAAACCTCTCGACAACAATTTCGGGATTTAGTCGTTCTGCAAATTTTACAAAAAAATCAATGTATTCTTCAACATCGAACACATGAAAATCCTGCGGTTTGTCGGTAAACTCGCGTTCCATTGCCGTGTCTTTTATTATTTGTAACTGATGAAACTTGACGGTATCAAGTGGAAGATTCGACAAAATGTTTACTTCGTCAAACATCATTTGAACGGTTTCGCCCGGTAATCCGAAAATTATATGCGCTCCGCATTTTATTCCACGCTGTGCCGTTGTTTCGATAGCCCAAACTGATTTTTCAAAATTGTGTCCTCTGTTTATTCGCTTCAAAGTCTGATTATAACACGATTCTATTCCGTATTCGACAATGAGGTATTTTGTTTTTGAAATTTGGGCGAGAAAATCAAGAATTTCCTCATCTACACAATCGGGGCGAGTGCCGATAACAAGCCCTGTAACTTTCGGATGTGCAAGCGCTTCTCCGTAACGCTGTTTCAAAACTTCGACAGATGCATAGGTATTGCTGAACGCCTGAAAATACGCCAAAAACGATTCGGCTCGCCTGTATCTGTTTGCATGAAATTCGATGCCTTCGTTTATTTGCTGTGTTATTGTTTTTGCCGTATCGCAGTACGATGGATTAAACGCTTTGTTGTTGCAGTACGTACAGCCGTTGAAAGCAAGAGTTCCATCTCTGTTGGGACAGGTGAAACCGGCGTCAATTGCGAGTTTTTGAACACGCCGTCCAAACGTGCGCCTGAAATATCCTGCGTACGAATTAAATCTGCGACTGTCACCCCAAGCGTAAATCAAATCTTTACTTTTATAACTATTTTCTTAATTTTCCCGTTTCCTATAAGCGGCGCATGTGCATCGCCGGGAAAAAATATCACAACCTGCATTGGATTGACAACACAGTAAACTTCGGGTTCGTCGTCGAAGAATGCAATATCTTTTTCGTCATCATATTTGCCTTCGCCCGTATTGCAGAGCGAGCGGTCTTTCCATCCGAATGTTTCGCTTGAAGACACAGGCGTTTGAATGTCGATATACGAATCGTGAACTTCGAGTTTTGCATCCTCGATGTTTTTCATATCGTTTTCCGAAACAAGAGCATAAACATTGTCGCCATCAATATCGTAGCGTCCTGCTTCTATTTTGTTAAAATCGACAGAACGCAAAAACTTAAAGGCTTTCTCAAATCCTTCGTTCATTCTGCGATAACGTTCAAGTCCGAGAATAGAATCAATAATCATATAAATAATTTTATCAGTAAAACTTGCGCAAAGGTAAAAATATTAAATAAAATGATGTAAATTTGTACGATGAATATTATAAAAACAAAATTAATGAGCGGAACATACGATTTCAAAAAAGTTGCTTTCAAAGACACCTCGTTTGCCGATTTAATGAACAAACGTATTTTCAACGTATTGCTTATTGCATCCAAATACGATGCTTTCATGCTCGAAGATGACGGACGCGTTGACGAGCAGATTTTCAACGAATATACAGCATTGAGTTTGCGCTATCCGCCACGCTTTACCGAAGTTTCAACCGAGGCAGATGCTTTGAAAGAACTTTCGGAACGCACTTTTGAGCTTATAATCTTCATGCCCAATCTCGTTGATTCCGATATTTTCGGTATGGCAAAAGACATAAAACGGAAGTATCCTTCTATTCCTATTGTCGTTCTCACGCCATTTTCAAAAGAAGTGTCGAAGCGCGTGGCAAACGAAGATTTGAGCGCAATTGACTATATATTCAGCTGGCTCGGCAATTCAGAACTGCTGCTTGCCATAATCAAACTTGTCGAAGACAAAATGAATGCGCCCGACGATACGGCAAGCGTTGGCGTGCAAATAATTTTGCTTGTCGAAGATTCTGTTCGTTTTTATTCGTCTGCGCTGTCGCATTTGTATAAATTTGTGCTTGAACAAAGCAAGCATTTTGCAAAAGAAGCCTTGAACGCGCATCAACAAATGCTGCGTATGCGCGGACGTCCAAAGATTTTGCTTGCCCGCACTTACGAAGAAGCCGTACAGATTTACGATGAATATAGCAGTAATATTCTCGGAATAATTTCGGATATGAGTTTTTCATGTAATGGGAAAAAAGATACTGTTGCAGGTTACAGGTTTGGAAAATATGTGCGCAAAACAAGCGGAATTACTACTCCTGTCATAATAGAATCGTCAGAAAGCGTAAACGTAAAATATGCAAAAAAACTCAACGCTTCGTTTGTTGATAAAAATTCAAAAAGTTATCCTCAAGACTTGAAAAAGAACGTGATGGAACAGTTTGGCTTTGGCGATTTTGTTATAATAAATCCCGATACCCGACATGAAATAATGCGCATTGAAGATTTGAAAGATTTGCAAAATAAAATATTTCAGATACCCGACGATTCGTTGAAATATCATTTGTCGCAAAATCATTTTTCACGATTTTTCTATTCGCGGGCAATGTTTCCTCCCGCCGAACTGCTGCGTCCTGTGGATGTCAGCGTATATAATGATATGAACGAAGCGCGTCAATTTATTTTTGATGTTATAGTTCGTTATCGACTTATGAAAAATTCTGGAATTGTCGCAATTTATCAGCGCGAAAGGTTTGATGAATACAGCAATTTTGCGCGTATCGGCGATGGCTCGCTTGGCGGCAAGGGACGCGGTTTAGCTTTTATCGGCGCAATGATAAAACGCTATCCCGAATTGTACAAAGAAAACTTTTCGGTGAATATTCCTAAAACCGTTGTTTTGTGTACCGATATTTTCGACGAATTTATGGAAACAAACAATCTGTACAGCCTTGCGCTCAGTGATGTTTCGGACGAAATTATATTCAAACATTTTATCGAAGCCAAACTGCCCGAGCGATTATTCGAAGACATAATGGCATTCCTGAATGTTATAAAACGTCCTGTTGCCGTTCGCTCATCAAGTCTTTTGGAAGATGCATATTATCAGCCTTTCGCAGGAGTATATTCGACTTACATGCTGCCAAACCTCGACGACAAAAACAGTATGCTGCGCATTATAGGCGATGCTATAAAAGGCGTTTATGCTTCGGTATTTTTCAAAGAAAGCAAAACATACATGACGGCGACAAGCAACATTATCGATCAGGAAAAAATGGCAATAGTGCTTCAGGAAGTTGTAGGCGTAAAATTCGACAAACGCCTGTACCCGTTGATTAGCGGCGTTGCCCGTTCGCTTAATTTTTATCCCATAAATAACGAAAAACCCGAAGAAGGAATAGTAAACATTGCATTAGGACTTGGAAAATATATTGTCGATGGAGGAAATACAATAAGATTTTCGCCGTTCTATCCGCGAAATGTCTTGCAGTTAAGTTCGGTGAAATTTGCCTTGCGCGATACGCAATCAACATTTTTTGCTCTCGACTTGGAAAATATGCCGATAAATTTTTCGGCAAACGATGCATTCAATCTTGTGAAATTAAGCATAGAAGATGCCGACAAAGATGGAGCATTGAACTTTATCGCATCAACATACGATTATCAAAACGACATTATACGTCCGGGATATTATCCGAAAGGACGCAAAATTATTTCGTTTGCAAATATTCTCGAACACGACCTGTTTCCTCTTGCCGAAACGCTGAAAACGCTTATGGAAATCGGACAAAAAGAAATGGGACGCCCGATAGAAATTGAATTTGCAGTGAATATTCATCCCAACAACCGCGACAAGGCGACTTTGTATCTTTTGCAAATACGACCGATTGTTGATCAAAAAGAAATGATTGAAGAAGATTTGACTGATATTTCGCATGAAAATTCGTTGATGATTTCAAATTTCGCATTAGGACACGGAATTTCGACCGATGTGCATGATGTTTTATATGTTAAAAGCGCCTCGTTCGATTCGGCAAAAACACGACAAATAGCAGATGAAATAGAAAAAATAAACAGTGAATTTATAAAAAACAAAAAATATTATATTCTCGTAGGTCCGGGGCGCTGGGGCAGCAGCGATCCTTGGCTTGGGATTCCGATTAAATGGGCGCATATCTGTAACGCGCGTGTTATAACAGAATGCAGTTTGCAAAATTATCAGATAGGACCAAGTCAGGGAACTCATTTTTTTCAAAATCTGACTTCGTGCGGAGCAGGTTATTTTACAATAAATCCTCCCTGCAATGATGGATTTTTCGACGAAGATTTTCTAAATTTACAACCGGCAGCCGTCGAAACAGAATTTTTAAGACTGGTTCATTTCGACAGCCATCTGACAATAAAAATAGATGGACGCAAAGGCACAGGCATAATAACAAAACCATAGAATAAAACGATGATTTTTAGATACATAAAATGATTATCCGCATTTATTATATTTGTTATATGCTTATTCCAAATTTGTGTCATAAATTAATTTTGTAATAAAAAAACTACGACAGGAGCAACTAATTATAATTTTGTTTACATTTGCTACCTGAAATTTGATGATAAAAAAATGAAAATAACTTTTCACGGAGCAACAAAAACCGTTACGGGTTCAAAACACCTGATAACACTCGATAATGGCAAAAACATTTTGCTCGATTGCGGCATGTATCAGGGATTAGGCGCTGATACGCTTAAACTTAATTCTGATTTCGGATTTAATCCGCAAGATATTAATTATGTAATTTTATCACATGCTCACATCGACCACAGCGGACTGATTCCAAAATTAGTTCACGATGGTTTTAAAGGCAGAATTTTCAGCACGCCTGCAACAATTGATTTGACTGAAATCCTTTTGTTCAATTCGGCATATATACAGGAAACCGATACTGCTTACGTCAATAAAATACGCCGCCGCGAAAACAAAAAAACCGTAACGCCTTTATACAATTACGAAGACGTACGAAATGCGCTTCCTTTGTTTGAACAGGTTGAATATAAAACTCCATATCCAGTTGACGACGACATGGAAATACAGTTTTTTGACTGCGGACACATTATTGGCAGCGCAACGACATTCCTGAAACTGAAAGAAAACAACAAAATGACAAGCATAGCGTTCAGCGGAGATGTTGGCAGGTACGGCGATCCTGTTTTGAAATCGCCACAGCGCTTTCCTCAAGCCGATTATATAATTATAGAATCGACTTATGGCGACAAACTGCACGACGATGTAGATTCTTATTCCGACATATTAAAAACACATATTGTTAAAACCTGTATCGAAAAACGTGGAAAACTTATTATCCCTGCATTCAGCGTAGGAAGAACACAAGAACTTTTGTTTGCTCTGAACGAACTTGAACTGAACGGAGAATTGCCTGATATAGAATATTTTGTCGATAGTCCTTTGTCAATCGAAGCAACCGAAGTTGTGAAAAAACATGCAAAATATTTTAACCGAAACGTTCAAAAATTATTTCTGATTGATAATGACGTTTTCGCTTTCAAAGGTTTGCGTTATATAAAAGATGCCGAAGAATCGAAAAAACTGAACGGCAAAAAAGAACCATGCGTAATAATTTCGGCATCGGGAATGGCTGAAGCTGGACGTGTGAAACATCATATTGCAAACAGTATAGGCGAAAAACGAAATACAATTTTGATGGTAGGCTATTGCGAGCCGGGTTCGCTCGGCGCTCGACTTAAACAGCGTCCTGACGAAATAGGAATCTTTGGCGAACGGTTCAAAGTGAAAGCCGATATCGAAGAAATAAACTCGATGAGCGCACATGCCGATTACGGCGACCTGTCGCAATATCTGGCTTGTCAAAATTACGATTTGGTAAAAAAGATGTTTATCGTTCACGGCGAACCCGATGTACAGCAAAAATTTAGAAACAGATTGATAAAAAAAGGATTTTATGATGTTGTTATTCCCGAACTGCATCAATCTTTCAGTCTTAAATAATAATGAAAATAATAACAAAATGGATACAAACAGAATTATCGAAGAAGTAAAAAAGCAAGGCAAAACAATAGCTTCGTCAATTGCCGAAATCAAAGATTATCCCGAACCCGGAATTTCGTTTAAGGATATAACGCCTGTTTTGCAGTCGCCCGAATTGTTCAACAAAGTAAATATGGCATTAGTCGATTTAACAAAATGTTTCGGCAAAGTAGATTTGGTAGTATCGCCAGAGTCGCGTGGATTTCTTTTTGGACCCGTAGTTGCCGACAGACTTGGAATAGGATTTGTTCCTGCACGCAAATCGGGAAAACTTCCGCGAGCCGTGATAGAAGAACCTTACGGAAAAGAATACGGAACAGATATGATACAAATTCATAATGATGCAATCGCCAAAGGACAGCGCATAATAATTGTAGATGATGTACTTGCCACAGGAGGAACAGCAAAAGCGATAGCGCGACTTGCAGAACGTCTTGGCGGAATTGTTGCAGGTTATGTGTTTTTTATAGAATTATGTTATCTCGGCGGCTCAATCTTTCTTGGAAATGATAAAGTTTTATCGCTGGTAGAATATCAATAATTTTCGGAAATTCATAAAGCGTTTGATTTTAATTTTTGTATTTGTATATAACACTTTTATTACACATACAAAACTGACAAACAAATAAATAAACAACGCTCATCGCAGTAATATTGACAATAAAGACTGTAAAATCATCAAATTATTTCCATTTTGTATTTAAACCTTTTTATATAAATATTATCTAATTGTTGATGAATTTTGTTTAAATTTGCGTATTATGAATAAGATTAAGAAAAGAATAATTATTATCCCTCTTTGTCTGGTTGCATGTTGGGGTGTTTACAAATTGCTTCCGGGAAGCGACGAAAACAGTGATAACGCCAACAACGCTACACAAAGGATGTCGGGAGGCGGAAAACCGTTGAACATCAACGGACTTATTATTAGAGAACAGTCGCTGAGTGATGATATATACATCAACGGGCGGCTTATTCCTGATGAAGAAGTTAATTTATCGTTTGAAACTTCGGGTAAAATTGTGAAAATTCATTTTGATGAAGGTTCTTCTGTTATGAAAGGACAATTGCTGGCAAAGGTAAATGACGAGCCGCTTCAGGCTCAACTGAAAAAACTCGAAGCACAGGTTCAACTTGCCGAAGATCGCGTGTCGCGGCAAAGCGCTTTGCTTGAAAAGGATGCCGTAAGCAAAGAAGCGCTCGAACAGGTAAAAACCGAACTTGCAACATTAAATGCAGATATAGAACTTGTGAAGGCAAACATTCGACAAACCGAACTTCGCGCTCCTTTTGACGGCATTATCGGATTGCGTCAGGTGAGCGAAGGCTCTTATGCATCGCCAAGCACAATAATTGCAAAATTGACTAAACTGTCGCCGCTCAAAATAGAATTTTCGGTAAATGAACGTTATGCTTCGGACGTAAATAAAGGCGCTCGCCTGAACTTTACTGTTGATGGACGCACCGAAACATATAATGCTTCGGTTTATGCAACCGAAGCGCAGGTCGATGCGGAAACATTTTCGCTGAAAGCGCGCGCTATCTATCCAAATCTGCGGCATGAACTGTCGCCCGGACGATTTGTCAGAATACAGTTGAAACAAAAAGAAATTAGCAATGCAATAGTAATTCCGACAGAATCAATAGTTCCCGAAATGGGAGTAGATAAGGTATTTTTATATAAATCGGGAAAATCTCAACCTGTCGAAGTCCAAAAAGGATTGCGCACCGATGCAAACGTGCAGATATTAAGCGGATTGAACATAGGCGATACACTTATAATATCGGGAACATTACAACTGCGTACGGGATTACCTGTGGTGATTGATAATATCGATTCGCTGAAAACAGATAACAGACTCGGAAAATTATAAATCAAGAAAATTCATTATCAGATTTTTTATATCCAAACAATATTATGAACATATCAGAACTTAGCATACGGCGTCCTGTGCTGGCAACTGTATTAACTTTGGCTGTCATTCTTTTTGGCATCATAGGTTATACTTATCTGGGCGTGCGCGAATATCCTTCGGTTGACAATCCTATTATTTCGGTGTCAACATCATATCCGGGAGCAAATGCCGATGTTATCGAAAATCAGATTACCGAACCGTTGGAACAAAATATTAACGGAATACCCGGAATTCGTTCCTTGTCGAGCGTCAGCAGTCAAGGCAGCAGTAACATTACTGTCGAATTTGAATTGTCGGTAGATTTGGAAACGGCGGCTAATGATGTACGCGACAAGGTTTCACGTGCGCAACGCTTTCTTCCTCGCGACTGCGATCCGCCGATAGTAACAAAAGCCGATGCCGATGCCATGCCTATTTTGATGGTTGCGCTGAAAACCGATAAACGTTCGCTGCTCGAATTAAGCGAAATAGCCGACCTTACGGTGAAAGAACAACTGCAAACAATATCGGACGTAAGCAGCGTTTCTATTTGGGGCGAAAAACGTTATTCGATGCGTCTGTGGTTAGATCCTTTAAAAATGTCGGGATATGGTATCACGCCTCTTGATGTGCGAAGTGCAATAGAACGCGAAAATGTAGAACTGCCTTCGGGAAGCATCGAAGGAAATACGACAGAACTTACCATTCGCACATTGGGATTGATGCATACGGCAGAAGAATTTAACAATTTAATTATAAAAGAAGATAATGCAAACATTGTACGTTTTCGCGACATAGGAAGCGCCGAACTTGGACCTCAGGATATTCGCAGTTATATGAAAATGGACAAGATTCCTATGGTTGGTGTTGCCGTTACTCCGCAGCCAGGAGCAAATCATATCGAAATTGCAGATGCCGTTTACGACAGAATGAAAATGATGGAAAAAGATCTTCCCGAAGATATTACATACACTTACGGATTTGATAATACTCGATTCATTAGGGCTTCAATCAAAGGAGTGGAAGAAACAATATATATCGCTTTTATTTTAGTTATATGCATAATATTTATTTTTCTTCGCGACTGGCGCGTAACATTAATTCCGTGTATCGTAATACCTGTTTCGCTTGTAGGCGCTTTCTTCGTGATGTATCTTGCAGGATTTTCAATAAATGTATTGTCGATGCTTGCAATTGTGCTGGCAATAGGGCTTGTGGTTGATGATGCCATAATTATGACGGAAAATATATACATTCGAGTAGAAAAAGGAATGTCGCCGTTTGAAGCGGGAATTAAAGGAGCAAAGGAAATATTTTTTGCTATTGTTTCGACAACAATAACTCTTGTATCCGTATTTTTCCCCATTGTATTTATGGAAGGAATGACAGGCAGATTATTTCGCGAATTTAGCATAGTAGTTTCAGGCTCTGTTATTATATCGGCATTTGTGGCTCTTACATTTACGCCTATGATTGCAACAAAACTTCTTGTCAGGCGCGAGAAGAAAAACTGGCTGTATGCAAAGACAGAACCTTTTTTTGAGGGATTAAATAATATTTACAGAAAATCGCTTACGGCATTTCTGAAAAAGCGTTTAATTGCAGTTTCGGTAGTCTTAATAACGATATTTGCAATAATATTTTTGTGGAATGACATTCCGGCAGAAATGGCTCCGATGGAAGATCGTTCGCAAATCAGCATAAATACACGCGGAGCCGAAGGCGTAACTTATGAATATATGCGCGATTATACCGAAGATATTGCAGTTGTGGTTGATTCTGTTTTTCCTCAGGCTAACTCTGTTCAGGCTCGCGTTAACAGCGGAAGCGGAAATATCAGAATAATTTTAGATGATATACAAAAGCGCAACTATACGCAAATGGCAATTGCCGAAAAACTTTCGCAGGCTTTACGCACAAAAACCAAAGCGCGAGCCTTTGTGCAGCAACAAACAACATTCGGCGGAAGGCGAGGTGCAATGCCTGTTCAATATGTTATTCAGGCAACAAATATCGAAAAACTGCAAACAGTTATTCCCGAATTTCTGGCAAAGATTCAGGATAATCCGATGTTTCAGATGTCGGATGTTAATCTTAAATTCAATAAACCCGAAACACGAATAATTATCAATCGCGAAAAGGCGAGCATCATGGGCGTCAGCACTCGAAACATGGCGCAAACATTACAGTATGCGCTCAGCGGACAGCGCATGGGTTATTTTTACATGAACGGAAAACAGTATGAAATTCTCGGCGAAATAAATCGTCAGCAACGCAACAAACCGACCGATTTAAAATCGATATATGTTCGCAGCGATAAAGGCGAAATGATTCAACTCGACAATCTTGTTGAACTCACCGAAGGTATTGCGCCTCCGCGACTGTTCAGATATAATCGCTTTGTGTCGGCGACAATTTCATCAGGACTTGCTCCCGGACGCACCATTGGCGAAGGTCTTGAAGAAATGGATAAAATTGCAAAAGAAACTCTCGATGACACTTTTCGCACAGCATTATCGGGCGATTCAAAAGATTTCAAAGAAAGTTCTTCGAGCCTGATGTTTGCATTCCTTCTTGCTATAATTTTCATTTATCTTGTGCTGGCTGCTCAATTCGAAAGTTTTAAAGATCCTCTTATAATCATGTTTACAGTTCCCTTGGCAGTTGCCGGTGCGTTGACATTCATGTATTTAAATAATATAACGATGAACATATACAGTCAGATAGGAATAATTATGTTGATAGGACTGGTTGCTAAAAACGGAATTCTTATTGTCGAATTTGCCAATCAGAAACAGGAAGCGGGAATTGATAAAACAACGGCAATTCGCGATGCTGCGCTTCAACGTTTGCGTCCAATTCTAATGACGAGTGCTTCTACAATTTTAGGACTTGTACCTTTGGCATTTGCTACTGGCGAAGGCTGCAACGGACAAATAGCAATGGGCGTTTCGGTTGTCGGAGGAATGTTGGTTTCGACATTACTTACATTGTATGTAGTTCCCGTAATGTACAGTTATATTTCTACAAATCGGAGCAAAATAAAGAATAATGAAAGTAAAGAAATAAATTAAAATCAGAAACCGAAATTATTATTTTATTTAAAAATGAACTAAAAAGAAAAAATATAAAATGAAAAGAATATTATTATCGGCAGCAAGCATTTTTTTATCACTGACTTTACCTGCGCAACAAACATATACACTAAAATCGTGTTTGGAATCGGGACTCGAAAATAATTATTCGGTGCGCATTTCAAAAAACGAAGAACAAAAAAGTAAAAATAATGCGACAAAAGCCAATGCAGGCTATTACCCGACAGTAGATTTATCAGGCAGATATTCGGGAACGCTTAATGATACAAAATCTGAAATCAGAGCGACAAACGAAATCGAGAAAAGTTCGGGTGTGCTGGATAATACTTTTAATGTAGGCTTGTCATTGAACTGGACCATATTCGATGGGTTTAATATTACAACAAACTACAAACGTCTCAAAGAACTTGAAGCAACAGGCGAAGTGAATACGCGTATTGCTGTCGAAGATTTTATTGCAGATCTTACAGCCGAATATTATAATTATATTCAACAAAAAATTCGTTTAAATAATTTTCATTATGCTGTTTCGCTTTCGAGGGAACGGTTGCGCATAGTCGAAGCGCGTTATATGATTGGCAACATGTCGCGGCTTGATTTGCAGCAGGCGCGTGTTGATTTTAACGCCGACAGTTCTAAATATGTGAAACAGCACGAATTGCTTAATACTTCGCGCATTCGTCTCAACGAATTAATGGCTAATGACGATGTTGACAGGAATATAGAAATTGCAGATTCTGTAATCGATGTGGATGAATTATTGATGTTTAATGATTTATGGGAATCGACATTACAAACCAATGCAGAATTATTAAAATCGGATAAAAACGTAACACTGGCTCAATTAAATCTGAAATCAATAAATTCGAGAAAATATCCGTATTTACGGTTAAGTTCGGGCTACGGATATACGCTCAATAAATACGAAATAAATACTTATCGACAGCGTCAGGTTGCAGGTTTGGATTTTGGACTTACCTTAGGTATAAACATTTTTGATGGAACGCGGCGAAGTCAACAAAAAAATGCGCGCATCGAAATAGAAAATGCGCGTTTGCAGCGTCAGCAACTTGAACAGTCGTTGCGCGCCGACATTACCAACTTGTGGCAGGCTTATATGAATAATATAAAAATGCTGAAACTCGAACGCGAAAATCTCGTTGCTGCAAAACAAAATCACGAAATAGCGATGGAGCGATATATGCTTGGCGACCTGTCGGGAATTGAGATGCGCGAGGCTCAAAAAAATCTTCTTGATGCCGAAGAGCGCATACTGTCGGCGCAATACGATACAAAACTTTGCGAAATATCGCTTTTGCAAATCAGCGGAAAAGCGCTGAAATATCTTGAAAAATAGATTGGATAACGGATATTCCGTACACAGTTTTTCACAACAAAAAAAGTATAATCAACTTATACACTGCAAAGACGCGCTTTCAATCATTAAATCGTAAATCTCTAAATAGTCAATTATCGTATAATTTAAAAATTTCATGTAAATTTGCATCCGAATTAATAAGCGAAAATAAACGAAATGTTTTTTAGATTTAAGCCGAAACTGTTTGTAACATTTAAAAATTACACAAAAGATAAATTCGTTGCCGACTTAATGGCAGGATTAATAGTTGGAATTGTAGCATTGCCGCTTGCCATAGCCTTTGGAATAGCGTCGGGAGTAAGTCCCGAACAGGGTTTGATTACTGCAATTATAGGAGGATTTATTGTATCTTTTCTTGGCGGTTCTTCGGTGCAGATTGGAGGTCCGACAGGCGCTTTCATAATTGTTGTTTTTGGCATTGTTGCTAATCCTGAACTTGGTGTTTCGGGTTTGGCAATAGCAACGGTTATCGCAGGAATAATGCTGATACTGATGGGTTTCCTGAAATTGGGAACCATAATAAAATTCATTCCTTATCCTATTATTGTCGGATTTACAAGCGGTATTGCACTCACCATTTTTTCGACACAGATAAACGATCTGCTTGGCTTGTCGATAAACGATATGCCCGGCGATTTTATTTCAAAATGGGAAATGTATTTCAAAAACATTGGAAATATTAATTTCATTGTTGTAGGATTAAGTTTTATAAGTATTCTTCTTATAATAATTACTCCAAAATTTTTAAAAAAAATACCGGGTTCGCTTGTTGCCATTTTAGTTGTAACCGTTGTCGCCTATCTGCTGAAAAACTATACAAATATAGGCGAAATAACAACCATAGGCGACAAATTTCCCGATTTGAATGCAAGCATAAAATTTACAGGATTTGAATTGCCTGCAATGGAAAAAATAAATCAACTGCTGCCTTCGGCATTTACAATTGCAATGCTCGGTGGAATAGAATCGCTGCTTTCGGCAACAGTTGCAGACGGCGTAGTTGGCGACAATCACAATTCAAATACCGAACTTATTGCTCAAGGCGCAGCAAATATTGTTGTTCCTTTTTTCGGCGGAATACCTGTAACGGGAGCAATTGCACGTACAATGACAAACATCAACAACGGCGGACGCAGTCCTGTTGCAGGAATTATTCATGCCATCGTCCTTTTGCTTATAATGCTTTTTCTTGTTCCGCTTGCCAAATACATTCCTATGGCTTGTCTTGCAGGCGTTTTGGTGATTGTATCGTACAACATGAGCGAATGGAGAACTTTCCGCTCACTGATGAGAAATTCAAAATCGGATGCTACGGTATTGATAACAACATTTTTGATAACAACAATTTTCGATTTGACAATTGCCATTGAAATAGGATTGCTGCTTGCAATGTTACTGTTCATGCGGCGTATGATTGAAGTAAGCAATGTTTCGGTCATAACGGATGTAATTGACTTGTCGCAAGAAAAGGAAATATACCAGAAAGAAGAAAAACTTGCTCTCAAAAAAGGCGTTGAAGTTTACGAAATCGACGGTCCGTTTTTCTTTGGGATTGCAAATAAATTCGATGCTTACATGAAAGTCTTGGGCGAAAAACCAAAAGTAAGAATAATAAGAATGAGAAAAGTTCCGTTTATGGATTCTACCGGCTTGCGAAATCTCGAAATACTGTATCGCCTGTCAAAAGCAGAAGGCATTGTAATTGTACTTTCGGGAGTAAACGAGCGTGTGCGGCAAATGCTTGTAATATCAGGATTAGCCGAAAAGATAGGCGAAGAAAACATTTGCGACCACATAAGCAAAGCAGTAGAAAAAGGAAACAGTTATATAAAATAAAATATGGCAAACAAAAAAAAGAAAATCGAACCTGCGGCGTTGAAAAAGCCGACACGAACACATCGCCAAACGCTAATGTTCAACGACATGGAGATGAGCGTTATTATGAATTTTTGCTGTAGATATAAAATTACAAAGAAAACAAAATTTTTTCGCGAAACAATAATATCAACCATACTTCAAAAAATGGAAGAAGATCACCCGACATTATTTTGATAAGATGTTGAGTTGTATATCCTTGCGAAGGCGTTAGCCTGAATCGACCGAAGCGGATCTCGGTAAAGTATTTTGTATCATTTTTAATTCTGCCACGCTTGCAGGTTTAACATATCTTCCATCCACTGCTTGCCGAAAGGGTAAGAGTCTTTTTGTTCTCTTATTATTCCTGCATAACCATACTTATTTGTTAATGTTTTTTCAATTTTTAATTTAGTTATCCAATTTTTGTAAATTTATATACCAGAATCAACTGGTAACACTAAATATTCTATATCGTTTAATCCCTTATTTATTTTAATACAAATCTCATTTTCTATTTTTTTCTTTTCGTAAGTTTCTATTAGATAGATATTTTTCATAAAACTTGGAAGCATTAATTTATTTTTCTTAAATGCAACAGGTCGTATGTAGCGGCGAAATATCCCAAAATCATACAGTTGAAAAAAAAGTATAAAAAAATCATTTGTTTGTACAGAACATGCCTTTATTCTACGAAAATGAGTTTGTATATTGACTTCCATTGATTGTGTTACAGGTCTGGTACGGTAATCTTTTCTTTTTATTTTGATAAAGCAATCATTTGTATTTATTTCCATTCCATTCTTTTTCATTTCATTACAAAGGCGACAAAAATTTTTACATCGAAATATATTCATGAAAAAATAAATCAAAAAAACAACCGGCACAAGAAACTCCATAATTATGAGACATATAACAGGATACGATTTATCAACGAAGTACGATAAGAAGGCATATATTGAAACAATAACAAAAAATATAACCCAATATGTTACCTCGTCATTTTCGATCTTATATTTTATTTTTACTATATTATTCATGTTTTATTATGTTATATTTTTGATAATACATTATTCTTTTTTCAATTAATTTATCTGTGTAAAAATTATATGCGCTATTAACATCTTTGGCTACTCCAAATAAAGGAATTGAAATCGGATTAACGTTAGAAGCAAGCGCTGAAGATAATAATTGAAAAGGTCTGTCGTCAGAAACTGGACTCCAATAAAATCTATTTTTTTGAAATTCGCTAGTTAATTGCTGTTCATAAGTTTTGTCAAATTCTCTTTTTAACGAACTGTCCATAATATCAACATATTTCCCTGTTTTAGTCGAAACAACAAGTAATGTTCCACCTTTAACAAGTTTCGTCGGCATTCCTTCTATCCATGTTGTGCCTTCTTCGAGTTGTTTTGTATCAATATCATAAATTAGTCCTTTTTCTATTATTGTCCACAAAGATGATTGTTTCATAAAGTCAACCATTGATTCAAATGAAGAAATATCTTTTATTTTCTGAGGTTCTACAAAATTATTTTGAACAATTTCGTCCCAAGATACTTCTTTTCCTGCATCAGTTCTATATATTTTATTGTTCCAATCATAATAATACATTCCTGTAGGATCAATGTATCGTATAGGATTTCCTGCACAATACGCATACGGACTAATTGAATAATATTGCTCCGCCATCGGATCCTGCGTTGTAAACCTTGGTATTTCACTGTTTGCATACATTCGTGCCATAAAATCAAGCCAACCCAAATCTTTTACTGTTTGCTTTTCTTTGCCATTATAACCCCAGCGGTTTGTAGAAGTAATCAAATCAGGATTTTCGTGTTCTTTGCCGAATAGGTAATAGTCTTTATTCTTCATTTTATATTAGGATAAAATTGTTTATTTCATTATTAAGAACAAGTTATGGGTTATATAAATACCAACCATTCTCAATATTCTTATAACCTTTTATATCTTCTGATGATTCAGGTCTGTATTCCAATATATCTCCATTTTTCAGATACAATGTAAGTTCTATATTCGAATTATTTTTATATTTTATACTACTAAATTCTCTAATGTATAAAGAATCCATTGTTTTACTAAGTTTTTCAACATAATTGCATATATCTGTTTTATATTTTTCTGTTGAATCTGGAATTACGCCAATTACATTATCAGGAATAAATTGTATGCTATCCCAAGATAAAGTTATGATTGGAGGATTAACACTATTATTTTCGCTAAAACAATATTCATTTCTTAAACCATTATTGCTTGTAACTAAATAAACTATTGTATTTCCGCGAAGACAAAGTTCTTTATTTTTACATAAAGAAATTATTATTTTCTGATTTTTAATTATTTTATCTATTTTATTACAACCTGTAAAAATAATAATACTAAATAAAGTAACAATATATATTTTCTTCATAATAATTTTATTTTATTTATGAACATATCCGCCTGATTATCTCCATGTACTTATCCTTGCTCGTAACATCTTTGAAAGTCTGTTTAAATTTTTCTTTCCAGCTGGAGAATTCGTATATCCTCTATATATAGCCCTTTGGTCTGCAGGCGAATCAAAAAAACCAGATGAACCATACGTTCCATTACCAAAATCATATAATTTTGTATGCTGCCTCCTTCCAAATAATAAATTATTTACATGTGCCCCTATTTGAGCATCAATTAAATTAATACCAAGTTCAGCCATACCTCTTCCCCATAAATAATTTCCAATGTCACCTATATTATATGCAATATTTTCTCTCACATAGAAAGTATTTTTTTTTAATTGTTTAGTGTCATATCCTGCAAGCCCATAATCCATTTTTCCTCTGCTTCCACTTTCATTATATGCATAATTCCAAGGCGAATTACGAGCGGTTGTTGTTTTAACTCCACTTGCATCCATCATCTCTTCTACTTTTGAATCTGACATAAATTCAAGATTGGTTATTGTCCCATTTTTTATAGCTTGTACATCCACATCTGGATCATTAAAAGAAAAATTATCTGCACCTATAAATTCTTCTGTCCCATCTTCATTAACTGTTGATATTTGATTATAACCTGTTTTTTCTTTTTTACCGTCATCATGAGACCCAACATATACTCCATTTTTAAAAAGAAATAATTCCATCCCATTCGGGTATACATACTTCAAAGGATTATTCATGCAATACGCATACGGACTTACAGAATAGTATTTTTCAGATAATGGATCCTGTGTTGTCCATCCGGGAACTTCATTATTACTTAACATTCGCGAGCCAAAATCCAAAAATCCCAAATCTCTTACTGTCTGTTTTTCTTTGCCTGAAAATGTATATCTGTTGGTATTTGCCATTAAATTAACATCTTCCCATTGCTTGCCGAATGGATAGTAATTGTACTGTGCTTTTATATTTCCTGCATTATCTACAATCACTCTTGTACTTCCCAAATGGTCTGTAATAAAGTAATTTATATCGTATGCATTGTTTGTTTTGTTTATTCTCCCGCCGCCAAAGTTTGTGCTTTCGAGTGTCAGCGTATTGTTTCCGCGGGTATAAACCAGAGAACCTAAATATTCAAAACCGTTACGAACCGTCATATAAACGCTTTCGCCATGCAGCGAAGTCCAGTTTACAACAAGCGTATCAGCCGTTGCCGAAAGTTTTGCGCCATCCGCCAGATATTTGTAAGTTGCTTTCACCGTGTCGTTTTTCATTATTTGATAAGGCAAATTTAGCAAATTATATTCAAAATCAAGGTTTTTTCGGTAATCTTTGTTGCTTTTTATATTCATAATTTAATTAGTTGCTCCTTAAAAAGAACATAAAATATTTATTAACAATCAATTATTAGTTAAAATTAGATAAAAAATTGCAGGGTTTTAACAATATCCGGTTCAAAATCCTGCAAATATTTTGAAAATATTTTTGCAAAATCATTAAACCAAACAAAATAAGTGTAAATAAAAATGTCCCGTTAGGGACAAAATGTCGGTAGAAAAATAATTGCCGCCGAGATTTTCGCGCGAAGCTCTGCCGATGACATGAAAAACCGTCGGCAACTCGCGCGACATGCATGTGTCTGCGTTTCTTTCTACCAATATTCTGTCCCTGACGGGACAGCCATCATTTTCAAATTGGTCAAACAAAACATTTGTTTCTGCAAAAATCAGGTATAATAGACAAAAGTGATGCTAAAAAGCATATAACTAATTGATTTATATGAATTTGTTGTCAAAAACGGTTATGATTAAAAAATTTGCATTTATTGCGGTTGCAAAAACACGAAAAAAAATGGATAATTTCGAGGCAAACAGCGATAACAAAGAAAACCGTCAAAATGAATCAAAAATTAAACAGATAGAATATGAAATACAGCGAATTAGTTGATAAAATCATAAACGGAGAAATTAAATTGCCTAAAAGCATTGACGATAAAGTATGGAATTACACGACACTTGCGCCTGTGTTTGAGGAACTGAACGGTAAAGAAATCGTATATGCCGAATGGGGTGTTGGACTTAAAGCCTATTTTGTTCGCATTGAAAATATCGAAATAACCCCTGATATATTGTCTTATGACGCTGTTATTATCGCCGAACTGCACCCTGAATCGCGGAAAAAACGTGATAAAGTTCGTCTTTCTGGTACTTGGGGTGTGCCGTTGTGTATCAGTGCATTTGGTATCTTGAATACTATTGTAGGCAGTTTTATCTTTCTTGACGACAGAGCGGCAAAGACCGTGAGACACCATTTAGCCAATAACGATAAAGAAACCGCATACGAATTTATACAAGACGTTTATAGCTTTGAATATGAACGTTATTATGCCTCTGCAAAGAGTGTGCGAAAAATACTGCAAAACATTTGGCAAGAAATCCGCAATTTCTTTGTTCGCAACTATTTTTTAATCATATTATTTGTATTCATTATCTTTTTATCTTATTGGTTTAGCAACAACCGCCCC
>JAISYZ010000001.1 GCA_031269545.1 Prevotellaceae bacterium | reverse complement strand
ATTACGCGAGTACAGATACGCTTTTCTACGCCACAAACAGAGCGTTGGCGACGGTTGGGAAAGGATTGTTTATTAACTATTCGCATATTGCTGCTTAATTTTGATTACTTACTTAATTGAGATAATCAATAAGATGTTTTACTTCGTCGTTATTAAGTTCAACATAAATGTCGCCTGCCGCATAAGCTGCAATTTCATAAATGCCATAGTAAAATACTATTGAATTTTCGATAAAGAAAAATACACTTGGCAGATAAAATTTGTCATCATCGAACCAATAATCAGTAATATCTCCGTTTTGTTTTATAAAAGACTGTTCTGCAATAGCAGTAAGTTCGTCAATATTTGTCGATAGATTTTCAACTGTAACGGGAGTTCCATCCTTTGTGTAATTGAAAGATGTAATGCCATGCGCTCCGTGCGCTCCGCCCGAATAATGATAAAACGAATAAACCAAAGAAATAATTTTGTCGTTTTGATATATCGGTTCGGCATCAACAAATAATTCGGCATGTTTGCACGATTCGCAATCGACAAGCGTACTGTCAGCCCTGATCTCTTTTATGAATTTCTGAATTTCCGAAGCAACAACATCTTCGAGATTATCTTTTGTTATCGTTTCGCCATCGTTGTCAAAAAACGCGCTGAGCCATTCAAAAAAATCTTTATTTATGCTGTCGGCAACAGAACTTTTATCGGCGTTTGCAGTTTCAAAATACCTTATTGATATGACACTGCTTATAGTTGTGTCGTTTGAGTGATTCAAGCTGCTGTCGGCAACAGTTACCAAGTTAAATTCAAGGCTTGATTTTTTGTTTGTTTTGCAGGCAAAAACAGTTGTTATAAAAATCGCTGCAATAACGAACTGCTTTAATATACTTAATCTTGTCATTTTATTTTTATTTTAATTTTAAAAATCGCCGCAAAGGTATGCAATTAAATTTAGAAAGCAATAAAAAAAGGAATAAATCAAAGGTTAACCTTGAAATGATAAAGCAATTTTACCACATTGTTAAATCATTTTTCAATTCTTACAATTCGTTTTCCATTGTCGCTTTCTTCTATTTTCACAATAAGAGCATCATCGGGCAAAAGTTGTTCGATTTTTTCAGACCATTCGATAAGGCAAAGATTGTTGCTGTAAAAATATTCTTCGTATCCCAAATCGTAAACTTCGTCAATTTTGTTTATTCTGTAAAAATCAAAGTGAAAAATTGATTTTCCGTCTGCGCAGTGATATTCGTTGACAAGCGCAAATGTCGGACTGTTGACAACATCCGTAACGTTCATCTGTCGGCAAATTTCTTTTATGACTGTCGTTTTGCCTGCGCCCATTTTTCCGTAAAACGCAATTATGCGCTTATTTTTTATTTCATCGAGCAAAATCTTAACGGCAGCGCCGAGTTCAGTTAAATCGGGTATTTCTATTGAAAGCATTTTTAATAAACTGTTTAAATTTGAGCGGCAAGTTATAAAAAAATTTTCATAACCCCAAAAAATAAGAACAAAAACATCGCTGTGAGATTTTACATATATTTTTAGCCACAAGCCTGTTAACTTGCAGTGCAAAAATTGGCATATATTAAAAAGGTATATACGTTTTTGAGGAAAGATACAGTAATAATTTAATGATTGCTGAATGGTTTCTCTAAAATGGCTGAAAACAAAACCTGTTAGGTTTGATGACGCTTTTTATCCTTGACACGACATTTTCAAAACATTTGTTGGCGGAAATGTAAATCTTTGATTTAATGGTTTTGGAATAATGTTTTAAAAATATTTGCAGGGTTTTAACTCGTATTGCGCAAAACTTTGAAATTTTTTCATCTGATTTTCATTCATAATTATCTATTCATAAATAATTTATATTCTTTTCAAGGGCTGACTATGTAAAAAATTGGGGCTGTCTTTTATGACAGCCTCTTCTTTTTTTATGAATAAAACAAATTCTAATAATTCGATTTGAAAAACTGCATGTATTCGGCAATAATTTAGGTCTGTATTTGTTCCATTTTGGTAGTGCTATTTTATATAAACCATTGTTGCTCCGTAGCCGTATTCTTTGAACGAGGCATCCTGATAGCGGACTTTGCCTGCATATCGAGTGTCAAGCAATCGGCGGACTTCGTGTTTCAATTTCCCATTTCCGAGTCCGTGAATAAAAACCATTCGTTTGGTATGCGCCGATATGCCCAAATCCAAAGCAATGGTAAATCTGTCGATTTGTAATTTTAATATTTCGCCGCTACTGATATTTTCTTTATTTTCAATCAACGACTCAATGTGCAAATCAATTTCCTCAATTTCGGGTTCGCCTGCTGGTTTGGTCTTTTTGTGAGAAATGTCTTTTTTATCGTTCAACGATTTTGCAATTTCGCTGTCCGAAAGGTTATTAATGTAATCTTTCAGCGATTTACGGCTGCTTGCCAATATATAAATATAAGCATTTTCTTCAAAAAAATCATTTTCGGCAAAGATTTTACTGTTCAACAATTTCACTGGATTTATCTTAAAATCAATTTGTTGAACTGCCTGCGCCGTGTAATCGCGATTTTTGAAAAGGATAAAATTTATTTGAAATACAGGCATTGCTGCTATTTCTTCCTTACTCAATATTCCGATAAATTCTTTGCAGTCGCTTTCCATTTCACCGCTTTTAGCAGGCACAACAAGCGACTGTTTGTATTTTCCGATAGTGTAAAACATACGATAACTGCTGTCGTTTATCATATAAATTTGCAAATCGCTATTTGTTGGATTATCGCTTGCAACAGGCAAAAAACCCAGAGCAATTTCAAATTCAATTCCGTCATTATCTTCATTTTCAGCATTTATTGTATCATTAGAATACGATATTGCATTGAGATTTTCATGCAAGTTTGCTTTTGGTTTGTTTATATTTGATATGTCGAATTTTTTGTCATTATCGGCATATCTGGTTGTGTATTCATCAGTTAATTTCTTTTCATTATTCTCCGAAACGACAACAATATCAGATATTAACGCAGGAATATCGAAACCATCGCTATCGCGAACCATGACTGTTGATTTATTTATAAAGCCGACAACAGTTCCACCTCCAGTATCGTTCAAAAAACGCACTTTATCTCCTATATCACATTTCATAAATTTGAAATTTTAGTTAACAAAAAATGCCTCTCGGCTGTCAAAAGAATTATGTAATTTTTTCTCAACATTGGTTTTTATTTTTTCTTAAATACATATTGTTATAAAGTCATTATATCGTCCAAATTCAAATATTTTTCTTTTATTTCATGGAAAAACATTAGGTTTGGTTTCGGTTTTGATAATTTTGTTTGCATTGTAAATAAAATTTCACGTTGCAAACGGTTATCTTTAAAACCTTTGAGGGTTTCTTTTGTAATAAAATCCCATTCGTTTTTATTCTCTAATAATCAATTAGTTATTTTAAAAATCGGATTTGAATATTAAGTTTAAAAAATAATTCGTTGTGTTCTTTGTAAATTTTTCCAAACTTATTTCTTGTTGAACTTGGGTTAATTAACCGCGTGTTATTTAGCAAATAATCCTCAAAATCATTGCGATTGTAAATGTGATAACAAAGAACTTCACCGTATTCTTTTACAACTAAATAACCGCCTGTCGCGTCTAATTTTCCTGTCCAAACCATTGTAGATTGCATTCCTAACGCGCACGAAGTTAAAAGTTGTTTAATTTTGTACGCATAAAATTTATGTCCTCTGTTGTTATTGTAATTCATTGGATTGTTATTCTCTAATAATTCTGTGAGTTTCAACAAATTACTCTCATTTTTTGCGTTAAATAAAACAATTAGTTCCGATAAAATTTTTGGCAAACAACTATCAATTAAAATTAAATTTCCATTCAAAACTTCTCCTTCTGTTTCAAGAAATTGCAAATTTGCGCCTTTTTCTAAAATTGCCCGAACTCTATCGCCAATTTTGCTTTGTGTATCAATATTATTAATTGTTTCAATTTCGTTTTCCGAAAAATCTGCACCTGTAATTTTGTAGATAAAATTGCTGGATTGTGAAGAATTAAACAATGTTGCCGCCTTGCCAATCTGCGATTTTATACTAAAACCCAATTTTGCCGTTGTGCCGATTTGTTTGTCGTGTATAACAACGTGAATATCACTCTTTTGCGAATATTTTGCTTTAATAGAATAACAATTAAAAGAATTTACAAATGTTTCAACTTCTGGAATTGAAAAAGTTGTGTCGGTTTTTTGTTTTAAAATAGACAACAAATTGACTGCTTGCTGTTGAAATTCAACAATCGGAACTTTAAAAATTTCACTGTTTCCTTTGATAATCACTAAATTATCTTCATAAGAATACTCATAAGTTCCATCTGATTCATCGCGTAAAACCTTGATTATCGGAAAAATAAGATTTTCAATTTTATTCAAATCAGCATCGCCTGCAAACAATTTTTTGTCTGCAACTATTTTCAAAAGAGCATAAATTTCACTCCATTCACCTTTATTTCCTGTTATCATAATTTTTCTGTTATTAAAATATATTCTGTTGGGTATGCCATTTTTATGTTTTTGTCAGTTGTTTTTCCAAACCTGCCTGTTGCTGTGTCGCGGGTTGAAGGTAACATTTTTGACGGAATTTCGCGCTTGATAATATCGTGTGTTTTAAATCCAATATTTTCAAATTGTTCTTGAAAAACTTCTGCATTTAATATCTTAACTCCCTGAAATTCAGTGTTTCCAATAACAATACAAGCCCGTCCGCCGCGTTTCAAAACTCGCTTTGTTTCCTGAAAAGTTTCGAGCATATCTGCAAAGTAATTTTTTACTTCGGTTTGTTTTTTATTTTTTAATTTTGAAACAATATTTTCTGCCGTAACGCTCTTTAAATCAACATTTTCACGTTCTTTGTGTGCACTGCCAATAAATTTTTTCCGAAATTTTGCCAATTCGTCTAAATACCCAAACCATAAACTCGGAAGTTGGTGTAAATCTGCATATTCGTATGAAGTTACATAAGGCGGCGAAGTAACAATTAATGCCGCTTTTTCATTTTCACAAGGCAAATTTCGAGAGTCGCCGCATTGCACATTTCTATAAAAATCTATGTTATTTTTTATATTTTCGTTTAAAATTTGATTAAATTCATAATGTTTTTTTATCATTTTTTTTGCTTGTTGTAAAAATAATGTCAAAGGGTCGTAAATTTTTTTATGCAAATCGCGAGTTGGTTTTACGCTTTTTTGTAACCAAATAGAACAAGTTTTTAGAATTTGTGCGAAAGTTACCAAAAAGAAATTTTGAATATCAGTATTTTCAATTTCTAAAATTTTGGCAAAAATAACCGACAATTTTTCCTTTTGCTCTGGCAAAAACCAATAGTCAATACGCTCATTTTCAGGTATATACCTTTGTGCCGCTTTCAAAAACTCTGCAAATCTGCCGTTCATTCTATAAGGCAATTCCTGCTCAAAATTTTTCAATTCTTGTAACAAATCAAAGTAATTTAAAGGTGTAGTTTTTACTTTTGACAACAAACACGCAATTTCATTTATATCTGTTCCAATTCCAATTCTATTATTCACAATCGCTTCAACAACAGTCGTTCCGCTACCCATAAACGGGTCTATGACAACATCACCCTCCTGCGAATTTTCTTTTATCAATCTTTCAGCAAGTTGCGGAATAAATTTTGCGGGATAAGTGTAATAGCCGTGCGTGATATACGATGTGTCCTTCACTGTTTTATCAGAAAAAGACCACGAATAATTAATTTCTGTATTTGATATTTTATTTGTATTCATACGATTTAAATACATTGCAAATATAACATTTTTGATTGATAATTCCGTTATTTTTTTACAATTTTATAACTTCTCTAATGGAACTTGCATTTTAGCCCAATCATAACAATTTTTCATCCATTTTTCCGAAAATTCAAGATATTTTTCATAACTTAATTCATCATCATTTGAATTATATTCAATCCCTACATTATATGGTGGCGAAGTTACTATTAAATCAATAAATTCTTTGTCAAACAAATTATTATTCAACACATCATTATTAAATAATAAAGTATTTTTATGTCTAAAATATTCTTTTCTATTAGTGTCTGTTTCAGTATTTTTGTTCATAATAATTTTATTTTAAATTTTGACAAATAATCTCACAAATCAAAGTAATAAACCCTGTAATTTTTCCACAAATATAACAATAAAATCTCTAATTATTTATTTTCAATTTTGCAAGTCGTGTTATTTCTTTATCTACCAAGTTGCTTAGTGTTTTTTTGCGTGCATCGTTGTTTTTGAAAATAATTCGATGATGAAGCACCGCCTGAGCAAGCGTTTTTATGTCATCTTCGATTACAAATGTACGATTGTTCACAAATGCAAAGGCTTTCAGACATTTCATAAATATTATTCCGCTTCGTGTCGAACACGGCAATAAAACATTTGTGTCGTTTCGCGTACCTGTAACAATATTTCGTACCGATGATATTATTTCGTCGTGAACATAAATTTTATCGACTTCGGCTTGCAGTTCCAATATGTCTTTCAATGTCAAAACCTGTTTTACCGTTTGTAAATTTTCATCAATTTTCAAATAATTACGATATATATCGGCTTCGGTTTCGTCGTCAACGTAATCAAGCGACAGTTTCATAAAAAATCTGTCGAGTTGCGCTTCGGGAAGCGGATAAGTTCCTTCAATTTCAACAGGATTTTGAGTTGCAACAACGAAAAACAAATCTTGCAGTTTATAGGTCAAATCGCCAATGCTGATTTGATTTTCAGCCATGCTCTCGAGCAAAGCCGACTGTACTTTTGGCGATGCGCGATTGATTTCGTCTGCCAGCAAAACATTACAAAACAGAGGTCCTTTTTTGAAGATGAAATCTTTTTTGCTGTCGTCAAAAATATGCGAACCTATCAAATCCATAGGAAGCAAATCTGGCGTAAACTGGATTCGCTTGAATTGTAAACCTTTTTTTGTATCGTTTGCTGCGATTGATTGAGCCAGAGTTCGAGCAAGCAAGGTTTTTCCTGTTCCCGGATTATCTTCGAGCAAAACATGTCCGCGTGCCAGAAGTACGCTCACAATCATTTCAATTTTACTGCGTTTGCCTTTTATCACAGTTTCGATATTGTCAATCAGCAATTGTGTTTTGCCTGTTTCGTGCGATTGTTGTTTGATTTGTTCAATCGTTTCATTTTGCTGTTCCATAATTATTTGTATAAAATTTTAGTGTTTGTTTTATATTCAAAAATCTTTTAATCATTTCAATTTTTCTGTGTTTTTTGTGTATTTTATTTTCAAAATTATAATAAAAATCCTTTACAAAATTTCTTTCGTCAGCAGTAATTCCTGTATTCGAATATTTGAACTGCAAATATATAATTATAAATTTTTCAAATTCGGTTTCATATTTTTTGTCTGTTACAGTCGATGCAAACTGCAAGGGAGTCAAGTTTTTCCGTTCGCAATGTAATTGATTGAGCAAAAACATCGATGTTTTGTAAACATAAAAGATATTTACGTTTTGACTTTTCAGTTTTGCCTTATATTTGTAATATTTGAAAATTATATACGGCAGTGCAATTATCAAAATCAATATTACAACAAAGATAATCACGCAAATAAAAAGGATTGAAATTTTATTTTTACTGCTTTTTTGCAAATTGCTGTCAACTTTCGATTTGTCATCTTCTTTTTTATTTTCCTTATCAACATCTATTCTAAATTCGTCTATTTTAACAGGCTTTGGAATCATCTCAAATACTTCATCTTTTGGCGTATTTATTGCAGGTTTTATGTCATCCAAAGTTTCGTCAAACGAAAGCGACAAGCCCGAATCATTATCTGAAAGTTCCGAAAATTTCAAATTTGCAGTGTCCCGTACAATTTTTGCCGAAGTCATATCAAAAATAATTTGTCTGGGAACTTCAAATATGTATTCGTTGTCGTTTATTGTCATTTTTTCCAAGGCGAAATCAATAAACTTGTTTACAGTATCGAGCGTCGTTATTTTTCCTGTGCCGGCAAAATTTGCCTTATTTATTTGCATTGGAGGCGTTCCATCTGGTTGCGGCGATTCTTCCATGTCGTCGTTTCCGATAGTCGTATCAAAGTCGAGCCAGCCGAATTTTGGAAAATATATTTGAACCCAAGCATGAGCCTGATCTTCGTAAAACCAGTACCAGCCTTTGTTTTTATCGCTTCTGTCAATAGTTGCAAAACCGACCGTCAGCCGCGCAGGAATACCGCAAGCACGCAGCATGAAAAGTGTTACGCCTGCAAAATGTGCGCAATATCCCTTGTGCGATTCAAAAAGAAAATGCGCAAGTTTTGATGCGCCGGGTATTCCGGGTATTCCCGGATTTTCGGTATATTTGAATATGGGTTCGCCAAATTCGTCAACGGCAAAAAAATGGTTGCGAATTGCGATTATCTTTTCGACAGGAGTTTCAGCGCTGGCTGTTATCATTTCAGTAAGATTTTTCAAACTGTCGATAAAATCATTATTCGGCAAACCTGTATAATAACTGTAAAATGTTTCAGGCAAATCATCAAAATTTTCGACGCTTGCAAGCATGTCGTAACGTTGCTGCTGATACATTAGCAACAGTTCGTCTCGCGAAGGATAAACAAAATATGCGCTGTTCAGGTCGCTTACAACCGATTTTGCCCGATATGCAGATTTGAATTGTGCTTTATAATCGTTTTCAATTGCAATTGGTTGACAAAAAAACGATGTTATCGGAGCAACAAATTCTTTTGGTGAAAGATTAATATTATATACGTCAATATCAACAATTTTTGTAAGCGTATCCTTCAATGCAAGGTTCATTATCGCCGTATCCGTTTTGCTGAAATATAAATCAATTTCGGACGGAACGATTTGAAATAAATCATTGTACGGAACGATAGAGTCTTTTTCAAATGTTTCGGTAAACGAGTCGAAATTTGTGAGATAATACGAAACAAAATAAAGAGGATTCGGGATTGTCTGTTCATCGTCGAGATAATTATTTATGCAGGCGACAAACATCGGTTCGGGATTGTCTTTTCCTTTGCCAAATGTAGGATTGGGACGCATTCTGTCTTTCATTTTGTAAGTGCTGTCGATAATGTTCCGTTCGAGCAAACCATCCGCTTCGTTTTTCTCGGTTTTTCTGTCCCACATTTTTTCTATGTCTGTAAATGTAGATTTCATCAGTAACCCAACAATAAACATCATCAACAAAAATAAAAAGAGCGTTCCTATCAAATTACGCAGAAAAGTAAAAAAACGTCCGCGTGAAAATGCTGTAATATTGCGAACTGCCGCCGACATGTAAATAATATAAACAGCGAATAAAATTATCGGTAAAAACGTTTTTAATATCCCGATAAATGAAAAATCGGATTTTGAAACAGTAATGAAAATTGCAATCACAGCAATGATTGCGGCAAATATTACCGAAAAATTTTTCAGTCGCGAAAATCCCCAGCCACAAATCCAGCCTGTTATGAAAAGCGTTGAAAATACCTGAAATCTGACGAGATAAAAAAATGTATTAAATTCGGATAATTCGATATTTGAAATTATTGTTCGTGCAATAATCAAAATTATTATAAGTATCGCCGTTATCGGAAGAAAACGCAAGCGAAAATTAAACAGAACACAGGCGGTAAAAATTCCTGCAAGAAAAAAACACGTTTGTGCAAACCAGTTATTGTTGAGAACGGCATAATATTCGTTCAATCCTTTCAATGCAAATGCTGTTGCAATAACAGACGGAATACACAGAAAAATTAAATGCAAAAGTATTCGTATCAATATATTTTTTTTATCTGTTTTCATATAACATAAAAAGTATTATCACTTTTATTCAACAATTCAATTATTTTCTTTTCGTTTGCCAGCAAGCGCTTGCGCAATGGCGAAAATAAAAATTTCAAGCGCAGTTCGTCAATACTTCCACGTTTCGGCTTCATGAAAATATTTTCTGCAAACAGTTTCAGTTTGTTCGATTTCAATGCATCGCTGAGCCTGACAAAAACTATAACAGACAATTTGCTTGTTATGTTCAGCAATTTTTCAACATCATCGGCTGTAACAAACGAAGACAGGCACAGTAAAGAAACATCGCCGACTTTGTAAAAATCGTCTGGCGACAGTTCGTTTTGCCATTCTGCCGCGCTTATTTCAAACATTTCTTTTATCAGCAATTCGCTTTCGGATGCGACCTTTATAGTTTGGTCGAATTTAATGTTTACCTCAAACGCCTTGTTCTGTTTCAGTTCCGAATAGATGCCGAAAATTGAATTTTTATAACAGGTCAGAAATGCTCGCGAAAAATTATCTGTCTGCAAAAATAAATCTTTATTGTTAAAAAAACTCGCATACAACACATATCTTGATGCATAATTGTTTCTTAATTCCTGAATCCGTACAACCAGTTCCTTATTTTTCGCAAATATTTTCCATACAATACGCCGCACATCATCCGAATCTTCAAAATCTTTGAAATGCAAATATTCGCCGGGCAAATGTTTTATAATGTTTGTGCGAGTCTGAGTATTTTGTTGAGATACAGGGTTTGGAACAATATCAATTTTGTTTTTGCTCGATGGCAAAATATAAAATTGCGCATTTGCATTGCAATTAATCAAAAACGAAAACAACGAAAAGTAATCTTCAAAATAAAATTTCACCGATTTTAAAGCATAATTCTGAACATTAGGAAAATCAAACACACATTTGGTTTCAAAGTTTTTAGTCGAAAACAGTTTGAATTTTTTCGATGACAAAGCATATTTTTTTGTTGTGAATTTGTTTTCAAACACAAATCTAACTTTCACAGAACCGAATAATGGAAAAAGTAACTTATTGATTTTCAATTTTGCCGAACTTGTTATATTATTTTTTTTGTCGTTGATGATATCGAACAGAATTTGCAAATATTTTTTATCCTTTTTTGTACGTACGGCAAAAATTATATAAGCAATCATAGCGCTAAAAAATCCCGATATTACAATCGCAAAAACAAACAGCAACAAGTATCTGGCAACGGCGGCAAACACCGCTTGAGACGAAAGTTCGCCAACATTATAATTGTTAGTAAGGTACGAATATGCAAACGCAGACGCAGCAACAAAAACGAGAGCCGTAAATGTAAAAGGAATTACATCAAAAAAAGTAAAAATTCGGCGCGATAATTGAGTTCGTTTCATTGTTTGCAAATATGATTATTAAATTTGGTTGCAAAGATAACGAAAAAGTTTATAAAGTTTGTAAACGTTAAAAGTAATTTAGTCTTGTCCTGTTTGGATTGACACAAACAAAAGAGGAAAAATGGCACAAATCAATCCAAAAACAGGAAATGAATAATAAAAATTTAGATTGACCTGTCAACTTTTTTTAGGACGTAACACGACAATTATTTGTTTCTTTTAATATGTTTTTCTTCTTCTTATTTTCAATTTTCAATTTTTAATTCGTTAAGATCCTTCAGTTGTTCGAGAGATACGGTAAGCGGCTTATATCCGTCAAATTTGAAAACGTATTGCTCATAATCTGTTTGTGACGGAACGCCGGGCACTCCGTTGTGTTCCTGACTGTTGCCGTATTTGAAATATCGCACTGTAAGCAGGTCGAAAGAAACTGTGCCGTTTCCGCTGGTCTTAAGAGTTTGCGTATAATTATCGTCTGGAATGGTCGTCAGCGTGAAATTTTTGTTGGCAATCGGCGTTCCGTTTGTATTTTTTACTGTCAGCGTTTTTGTTGTACCGTAACGCATTTCCATTTTGCCGGTGCCGCCGTAAAAATGCGGTGTCATTTCTTCTTCGGTGATGCCGACAAGTTTTGTATCGATCATGCGGTTTTCCAGGGTATTCCAGTACCAAAAGCCTATGCGGACGGGAGCGAAAAAGTGGTCATTGTCGTGGTCGATTTTTTCCAGGGTGGTGCGGTAGAAGCGGACACCACTGGAAATGCCGTAGCCTTCGCCTATGATGATGTGGTTGACGTTGCTTATGAAACGGTTGTCTTCGAATATCAGGGCGTCCGGGATTTCTTCGGATGTCCAGCCGTTGCCCTGGACGGTTACGGCAGCAATAGCGTTGTTTACATCGCCGTTATAGTAAATATCCCCGTTCCACGGAACATCGGTGGTGAAATTTCCGGGCATGGCTTCTACCTTCACCGTGTTGTGTCTGTAAAGGATGTTCCTGTCCTGGATGCCGTTGGTTGTCCAGATGCCCCGCGCCATGGTGGCGTGATCCGTCGCTTTCAACACAATGACGTTGCCTTCAAAGAGCATGTTTTCGTAAACGCTGTTATCGTAATTCGTAACACGCATCCCCGATACCGCCGATTTGCGGCCGTATTCCTCACTGCGCTGGGTGGGCGCGAATGCCCACAGGTAAATGAAGTTGTTCTTCACCTGGAGGTTGTTGCCCCAGCCGACGCCGATGGGGTTGTAGCCCATGCCGAATATTTTGTTGTTCGTTGCTTGCGCATTGTCGCCTCCTCCCAGGGCGAAACTGTTAGTATCGAAGCTGTCGGAATAGAGTTCATTATGGTCGGTTTTGCCGTTGTTGTCGATGCCGCGCTGACGGAAGCGGCGCAGGGAGTTGAAAGATACGTCGTTCTCCGGTTTCTGCCCGACGCTCATGGCGCGGATGGCCATATGACGGTTGTCTATGACGCTGCCGCGGTCGTAGAGCACGTTGTGGTGTATGTGTCCGTCAGAAGTCACCATTCCGGCCACACTGTTGCCGTAATAGTCCACTGTGATGCCGGCCACTTCGTTGTATGTGTTTCCCATGTGACTCAGGAAAAGCGGATTGAAACCGATGCCGATAAATCCCGTTCCGCCGTTGCGCCCCTGTTTGATGACGCCGTTCAGAATTTTGAAGTTGACAAAGTTCCACAGTCCCGCCCGGATGCCGAAGGTCGCTCTTTTATTGTAGGCATAGTCGTTCCACGATGAGCCGAGAACTTCCGGCGGACCGTCGTCGTAGATGATTGTATGTCCGTCGAGATCAAGTTCGACATCGTTCGTTTGGATGTTGATTGCCAGCGTTTGAACGGTCATATCGCGAGTAAGCACATACTTGGCGTTTCCCTGCGTGAGTGTATAAGGCGCATCGCCTTCCATGTCGTCGGGAATACGGATAATATCATCGGTAAACTGTTGAGTAGTAAATGTATGGTCGCCTGAAATTATTATTGCACCATCGTAACCCTGAACAGCATAACGGTAATGATAGGTCTTTCCTGATTCCAGCCCTTTGATATAGTGTAAATGCTGGTAGAAATAAGATTCGGACTGTACGGTAGTTTTTCCGTAGTCGGCAGTTTCGCCGTATTCGACAATAGAAATAGACGGCAAATTAGTTGTAAAACCTACGACGTGAGAAGTGTAGGATGTGTGTTTCCAGAAACCGATTTCTTCAAATCTCAATGTGCTGCCAAAAGTTTCTTCTATGAAAGGTTCAGTAGATGGCGCAAAATTGGCAAGTCGATAATTGAAAAAATACTCGTCATCGTTTTGTGGATTTTCGATGGCTTTAGGTGTACGAAACAAGTTTTTAATCCTGCTGTCGATATCGTCAATATCGTTTAGTTTCTCATTGTTGCACGACAACAGAATACACCCGACAAATAAAATGCTTATTAGAAAGAATAGTTTCATATTAAAATTAGATAAAAAGTTTATGTTAATATTATATATACTTCATGCGGTATAATTTTGTGAATTATCAATATTCTGGATTAAATCATAGTGGATATCAACGATTTAATCCAGAAATTTTATTTTTTCATTTTTAATTTCGCATTTTTACACCGAGCAAAGTATAATATTGTATATGTATTTGCATAGTTTATATTATTTTCGGCTACAAAGATAGCATAAAATCCTTAAATACACGCAGACGAATAAAAATGCCTGCGAAATTTATAGAATAAAAGCGCTGTATTCAATAGAAGGCAACATATTTCAGCGTTCAACAGAATAGTATATATAATTAACATTAAATATTTTAGAAACCAATTCGCGCAACAGTTCGCCTTCGTCGGCTGCAACGTAATTGAAACCTTTGCTTTTCATATCGTATTCGCGCAGCAACGAAATTATTTTTACCGTTTGCAGCATATTGTAATTGCGTGCCGCCGCTTCGTAATCCCTAATGAAAAACGGGTTTATTCCAAGAGCCGAAACAATATCGCGAGCATCAAATCGCTGACGGTGCAATGTATGATATTTAAGTATCTTTGAAAATTGCGAAAACAGCGTAGATACTGTTACTACGAAAGGATATTCTTTTGTGTTTTTGCTGAAATGCAAGGCGATTTTATTTGCTTTCAACACATTTCTGTCCAATATTGCTTTGCTTAATTCAAATGTGTTATATTCTCTGCTTATTCCTATATTATTTTCAATATCAAGCGAGTTGATTTTTTTTCTGTTTTCGGGCAAGGCTGTAAACAGTTTATTCAATTCGTTTACAATTCTGCTTAAATTTGCGCCTAAAAAATCGGAAAGAATTGCTGCCGCATCGTGTTCTATTTCAAAACCTCGCTGTTTTATATACGTCGAAATCCATCCCGAAATTTCGTTTTCGTAAAGTTGTACCGATTCGAGTATTTCTCCGTTTTTTGCAACTGTTTTATAGAATGATGTGCGTTTGTCAATGGTTTTTCCTTTGCAGCAAATCACTAAAATTGTAGATTTCAAAGGATTTTTTACGTATGCTTCGAGGTCTTCTATTTTTTTTATTTCCTGAGCTTCGCGAACAATCAATACCTGATAATTAGACATCATCGGGAAACGCCGTGCCGTGTCGGCTATCAGACTTATATCGGTTACATCTTTTCCGTAAATAATCGTTTGATTAAACGAACGTTCGTTTTCGGGCAAAATATTGTTTGCTATAAATTCGCTTAACTTGTCGATATAATAAGCCTCATCGCCCATTAAAACATAAACAGGTTTGTAGATTTTATTCTTCAAATCGCCAAGTATTTGGTTATATTTTGTTATGGTATCTTTTCCGCTATATTTTGCCATTCGCTCGGTTATTTATAGTGCAAATGTAGTATTTTTTTAGTGTATGACAAAAAAATCGACCTCTGTATTCCTTATTCAGTATGTCGTCTTCCTTGCGAGGAGCGCAAAAGCAGTTTTTAGTAATTGTCAATAATTAAATCGTAAATTTTATACATACAATTCAGGAATTTACTTTATATTTGCAATAAAATTAAAATTTCATAATGAAAATTTTCAAAATTATGTTTATTGCTTCATTGCTTGTTATCAGCGCAGTATGTACAAATGCTCAGGAATCAAAGCAAAAATGGATCAACGCAAAAATAAAATCGATGACATTGCGCCAACAAATTGCACAATTGTTTGTTGTAGCCTGTTATCCCGAACGCGGTGAAAAATATATCAGCGAAATTTCGGATATTATACGAAACGAACAAATCGGCGGAATCATTTGGGGCGAATGCAGTCCGACTTTATGCATCGAAACTTTGAACCATCTTCAATCGCTGGTAAATATTCCACTGCTTGTAACGATGGATGCCGAATGGGGAGTCGCAATGCGTTTGGACAGTGTCATAAAATTTCCTCAACAGCTTACGCTTGGAGCAATTCAGGACAACAATCTGATTTATAAATTCGGACTTGCAGTTGCCGAACAATGCCGTAATACAGGTGTGCATTTTAATTTCGCTCCTGTCGCCGATGTTAATAATAATCCGAACAATCCGGTAATAAACATGCGCTCGTTCGGCGAAAACAAATATAAAGTTACCGAAAAAGCGTATGCATACATGAAAGGCATGCACGATGGAGGAATACTTACATGTATTAAACATTTTCCCGGACACGGCGATACTGATAAAGATTCGCACAAAGAACTTCCTACAATCACACATGACAAAAAACATATAAACGATACAGAATTATATCCTTTTCGCGAACTTATAAAACGCGGCGCAACAGGCGTAATGACTGCACATCTGCGAATACCTGCGCTGTACGAAAATGATATTCCCGCATCACAGTCAAAAGAAATATGTACGAACTTGCTTCAAAAAAAACTGAAATTCAAAGGATTGATTGTTACCGATGCTTTGGAAATGAAAGGCGCTACGTATAATTGCGATACATCAAAGGTTGCAATGTATTCGCTGATTGCAGGAAATAATATTTTGGAAATCCCGATAAACGTAACAAAATCAATAGATGAAATTGAAAAAGCAGTAAAAAACGGCGAAATATCTAAACAATATATCAAAAAAAACTGTAAAAAAATACTCGCTGCAAAATACGATTTAGGATTACATAATGGTTTTACTCCTGTAAGTTCACAGGGAATTTTAGAAAAATTGAACACCGAACAGGCAAAAACATTGCGTTTTGAACTTGCTGAAGCATCGCTTACCTTGCTGTCGAATAAAGATATTTTACCGTTAAATTCAACAAAAATAAAATACATTGAAATCGGAAAAGGTAAAGCATTTAAAACTCAATTAAATGAATATTGCGAAATTGATACAGTAAGCCTGAAACCTAATGCCAGCAAAGAAAATATTGATTCTGTCGTTGCAAATCTGTCGGATGCTCAAACAATTATTATAGGTTATCACAATACGCATCCACGTCCTTATAAAAATTTCGGTATAGACACGCTTATCGTTGATTTTATTGACAATTTGACAACAACTAAAAACGTTGTTTTGGTATTTTTCGGAAATCCGTATGCAATTGCGAAATTCAAAAATCACGAAAAATTTGCTGCAATCGTAGCCGCTTACGATAATTCTGAAGAAGCGCAGATTTGTTCGGCAAAAGCGATTTTCGGCAAACAAAAATTTCGAGGGAAACTGCCTGTAAGCATAAACGAAAAATACAAAGAAGATTTCGGCATAATTGATGTAAATAACTTTTAATGAAACAAATATTATGAATAAAAAATTATTTATTTTGATAGTTGCAAGCATATTAACTTTAACATGCAGATGTAAACAAAAAAAAGAAATCACAAAAGAATTTGAATACATACATGGCGGAATCGTGCGTGGCGACAAAAATGAAAAGAAAATCGCTCTTGTTTTCACATCCGATGGTTACGACGATGGTTATGAAACTGTTCGTACAACATTGAAAAAGCACAATGCAAAGGGTTCGTTTTTCTTTACGGGAAATGCTTACAGAATGAGTAAATTCAAAACAATAGTTAATACATTAAAAGACGATGGACATTATCTCGGCGCACATTCCGACAAGCATTTGCTTTACTGTTCGTGGGAAAAACGCGATTCGCTGCTTGTTACAAAAAGCGAATATATCGAAGATGTAGAAAATAATTATATCGAAATGCAAAAATTCGGAATTGCAAAAACGGATGCTCCTTATTATATTCCTCCATTCGAATATTATAATGATACAATTTCGGCATGGACGCGCGAACTTGATTTGCAACTTGTAAATTTCACCGCTGGCACAGGTTCAAACGCCGATTACACTGTTCCAAGCATGGGCGAAAAATATCGCGACAGCAAAACCATTTACAATAATATACTAAAATACGAAAGCGAAAAACCTTACGGACTCAACGGCTTTATGCTGCTTATACATTTTGGAGTAGATGCTGAACGCACAGATAAACTGTATAATCTTATGGACAGTCTAATGACAGATTTGGAAAACAAAGGATATTCGTTTGTATCGGTGAAGGAGTTGCTGGAGTGAATAATTCTCTTAAACGGATTTTAGAAAAAAAATATCGAAACGGCTGTAAATTAAAAACTTATATATGTTTATAATAATGTGTCCACATATAATTCTTAATCAATGCTTTGATATTATTGTTTGACAAAAAAATAAATTAATATTCAAATAAATTTGTAATTTTTGTATATTTGCAGTTTGAAAATTAAAAACAAGTAAATTAAACATAAAATATATATGAAGAAATTATTTTTTATATCAATCCTAACAAGCATTATTGCTGCGAGTTCCTGTCAGTCGCGATTAGGTAATTCTTCAAGCGATCTCGATTCTATAAGTTATTCTATCGGCGTTGTGTGGGGTTATCAAATAAATATGGACAGGTTGCAATTTGTAGATATAAACGATGCAATAAACGCGCTGAAACAAAAAATTAAAGAACCAGTATCATCCGAAAATAACATATATGCATTATCGGCACAATTAAGAGAATTTTTGCAAAAATCGCCGCAGCGAATTTATTCCAAGCAAGAAAAAGAACATATAACAACTTTGCTTGGTGGTATTTGGGCGCATCAACTGAACGAAACAAATATCTTCAAATTAAACCTGAAATATACACGACAAGGAATAAAAGATATTCTCAAAAACGATACGGCGGCATTACAAATAGGACTTGAACAGTCAAGCAATTATATATTGGAATATAGACAGCGGCTCGAAAAGAAGGAAAATGAAAAACGACTTGCCGAAGGACTTGAATTTCTTGAAAAAAATAAAAATGAAGAAGGAGTCGTTACCACCGAAAGCGGTTTGCAGTATAAAATAATAAATCAGGGAAGCGATAAAAAAACAAGTCCGAATGACAGTGCATACCTCAATCTCACAATTACTCAAATCAACGGAGATACAATAGAAACAAGCAAAAACAAAGCATATTATATTGTTGAAAACCGCTTGATTAAAGGATTTTTTGAAGGTTTACAGATGTTTGGCGAAGGATCTAAATTCATTCTTTATATTCCCAGCGAACTTGCATTCGGCAAAATTATCGATCCGTGGATAACACAAAAAATCAAACCTGATATGGTTTTAATATATAATGTCGAAATTGAAAAATTAATCAACAATAATAACAATTCTAAATTAAAAAGAAAATGAAACAAATTGTAATTTTACTTAGTACAGCATTGCTTTTTACAACAATGTCGTGTGCGCAAAACGCAAACAAAAATCAACAAAGCGAAACAACACAACAAAATGCGCCGCAGCAAGATGTGGCGAATGATGAAAAAGAAGCGTCTTACGCATTTGGCGTAGATGTCGGGAACAGTCTTAAAAACTATAACATCGAAGGTTTTGATGTTGATAAATTTATAGAAGGCTTCAAAGCAATATACAATGATGATGGAAAAATTGATATTGAGGCAAACAGAGCGGTTATCCAGAATTTTATGACTGCAATGCAAACAAAAAAGAACGAAAAAAACCAGAGTGAAGGAACAGCATTTCTCGAAAAAAACAAGACGGAAGAAGGCGTTATCACAACAGAAAGCGGACTTCAGTATAAAATAGAGAAAGCAGGAACGGGAGCATATCCCACAGCCGAAAGCGAAGTTGAAGTTAATTACAGAGGTACGCTCATTGATGGCAGAGAGTTTGATTCATCATACAAACGCAATGAAACAGTTAAATTTCCTCTCAACCGAGTAATTAAAGGCTGGACAGAAGGAATACAGAAAATCAACGAAGGCGGCAAAATAAAACTTTTCGTTCCTTATGATCTTGCTTATGGCGAAAGAGGCGCTCAGGGAAGTATTATCGAACCGTATGCAACATTGATTTTTGAAGTAGAACTCATAAAAATTGTAAAGTAAAATGGCTATTGATATTGTTGGAAAACTTATACAAAAATTGGATATTAAGTCGGGCGAAAGCGCTCGCGGTTCGTGGAGCATACAGGATGCAATAGTAGAAACCATTGAACAGTATCCACGAAAAATTTGTATATCGTTTTGGGGAGAAAGAATAGGCGATCTCGAAAAAATAACATTGGGCGATAAAGTAACAGTAAGCGTAAATATCGAATCGCGCGAAGCCAGCGGAAGATGGTTTACTTCTGTACGCGCATGGAAAATACAACTTGCAGATGAAAATGCTAATCAACAGCAAGCATCAACATTGCAATCGCAGTCGGCTAATATTCATCAGGATATTCCATCGCCAGCAACAGATGATTTCATTGATATATCGTCAAACGACATAGATGATTTACCTTTCTGATAAATTTTTTAGATTAAATGTTAGATGTAGGGATGAAAAAATTTTCGTCCCTATTTTCGTTTTTGCATATTGTAATTGCTTTTCGCAACGATGTTCTTTAAAAACTTTATGAATTTTATAACTTTTTCGTTACCTTTGCCGCCGAAATTAAAAATTATAAATAAAATGAGAACTAATATCGTAGCAGGAAACTGGAAAATGAATACCACCGTGAAAGAAGGCGTGAAACTGGTTTCCGAAATAGTTGAAAAATCAAAAAAAATATCAACTGTAAAACTTATTGTTGCTCCGCCGTTTACTCATATTTTCAGCATAAGCGAAAAAATTAAAGGAACGGAAATAGCTTTGTCATCACAAAATTGCGCAAGCGAAGCAAAAGGCGCATATACAGGCGAAGTTTCGGCAGAAATGCTTGCCGACATGGATGTTAAATATGCAATCATAGGACATTCCGAACGGCGCGAATATTACAAAGAATCGAGCGAAATTCTTTTGAAAAAAGTTAAACTTGCGCTTGCAAACGGCATATCGCCCATATTTTGTGTTGGCGAAAATCTTAACGAGCGCGAAGAAAATCGCCATTTTGATATTGTAAAAAAACAAATCGAAGAAGTGGTTTTTAACGTTGATGAAAATGATTTTGAAAAAATAATTATCGCCTACGAACCTGTGTGGGCAATAGGTACAGGAAAAACAGCAACCGCCGAACAGGCTCAAGAAATACACGCATATATACGCGAAGTTTTGTCGGGAGAATTTGGAAAAAAAGCGGAAATCACTTCGATACTTTACGGCGGAAGCTGTAAGCCGAGCAATGCAAAAGAAATTTTTTCAAAACCTGATGTTGACGGAGGTTTGATTGGTGGCGCTTCGCTCAATGCAGACGATTTTATTGCAATAGCAAAATCATTTTAGTCATAAGTCGTTAGTCTGAATTGCTTTGCGATGCTCGTGCTGACGAAGTCCGACTTACTCTATAAATTCTTTCAAAGAGCGCGATAAACTTCATAGTAACGCCTTATGTTGTGATTTTCCCATGCGAGTTTGGCTTGTCCACTGTTGTGGACAGGCATTAACTCATGTTTGTGTGCTTATGCTCTTTCGAGCAAGTAATATTTGGTCACTTTGTTAACGAGGGCGCTGTTTGAGAACGCGAACAGGTAGCCACCACAAAATTTTCCGACCTTTACGCTAAAATTATTGTTTTCAGGAAATCATCGGCAGTGCCCGTGCGATTTCCTGCTCGTGATATTTGATTGTATGCTCCACCTTCATAAGGTCATGAATAGTCGCTCCTTAAAAAGCAAACAACAGATTAATTGTTAATAACTTGTGAATAAGAACAGTTGTAAAAAATTGCAAGGTTTTGTACCATACGAATTAAAATCCTGCAATTTTTTCATCTGATTTTCATTCATAATTATCTATTGATAAATAATTTAAATGATGGTTCAAGATACTTTAAGCATCCATTTAACCTTTGTTTAACGACTGTAAAATTACAACTTTTTTTGAAACATAACACATATATTATGATAATTTAATTGGATTATCTTTTATGACTTTC
>JAISYZ010000241.1 GCA_031269545.1 Prevotellaceae bacterium | reverse complement strand
TTAATCACTTGTCGCACCTTTCAGGTGCAGGTTCGTGAGACGGCTTTTTCCGCAAACTGCGCTATCGCTTGTATGCGTTTATGAAAATAATGTCCTTTCAGGACAACCTAACATCAACTGATGCGCAATGATCTACTAATTTTTAGGCTTCTTAAATATATTGAAAAAGGCAATAGCACCTCAAAAAAAGAATTAACCGTTTAAAGACAGGTTTTGCTGAAAATAAAACATTAATTTTCAAGTCGCCTGTTACCCGACCGCACATGTTAATAGCATACGGACTGTAAATTTGCTAATGAAAAAGGATGACTAACGGAAATTTTCTGTTAGCGATAGCAATGTCGAGGTTGGCGACAGAAAATATCTGCTCCTTAAAAGTAAAATTTCGACAAAAAAAAATTTCTGCAAACGTTTTGTCGCTGAAGCGACAATGAATGATGAAATACGCGGAATACACAATACTTATAAAAATCCATATTTGGAAAAAATGTATTAATTTAGCCGAAAATTTTTGTATGTTATCTAAAAAAATCATATCAGTAACAGCGATAATATTATTTTCGTTGAGCGTGTCGGCGCAGAATGAAGCCGAACTGAACAGAAAATTCGGATTCAAGGATTTCTGTTTCGACAAGGATATTCGTACCTTACAGGCTTATAAAACGGGTAACGAAATGTCGCAGCCTTATGTTGAACTCAACAGCAACGAAACAATTACTTTCATGTTCGATGACCTGTCGGAACATGCCCGCGATTTTTATTATGTCATCAAACATTGCAATGCCGACTGGGAAGAAGATAATTTGTTTGTACACGATTATATGAAAGGATTTGCGGAAAACAATATATTCAAATTCAATTCGTCGATAAACACAACCGTGTCATACAAAAATTATGTTCTCACAATTCCCAACAGCGATGTACAGATTGTAACATCAGGAAATTATTTGCTCAAAGTTTACGACAGATATGATGACAGGATTGTATTTCAAAAAGGATTTAAGATTTTTGAAAATAAAGTCGCCCTGTCGCTGAAATATCGCCACATTGTAAACTACGGAACGGATGGAAAGCAACAACTTGAATTTTCGATAAATCGCGGAAGTTTGCCAATACAGAATCCATATAACGAACTTAAATTACGAATTGAGCAAAATTCGCAGCGAGCGCCATCGCAAGCCTTGCCTGCAATTTCGTTTCAAAATAATTTAGTTATAGATTATTCAAACGCAGCAAAAAATATATTTAAAGGCGAAAACGAATACCGCATGTTCGATACTCGCAGCCTTGCCTACAACGCCGAAGGAGTAAACAAAATCATAAATCAAATCGGAGAATATCATGTTTTGCTGAATATTGACAGACAAAACGATAAGGAAACATATCAATACACGCGCGACATAAACGGCAAATATTACATCGAAGCCGACCGCATGATTAAACACAGTACCGACAAAAATCTTGAAGCCGACTATGTAAATGTTTATTTTACTGTCGAAGATCCAAATCCCGATGCAAATATTACAATTTATGTTTACGGAGCATTGAGCGATTGGGGATTGAAACCCGAATGTCGCATGGAATACAACGAAAGCCGCCAATCATACGAAACAACATTATTGCTCAAGCAAGGTTATTATAATTATAAATACGTTGCGGTTGACGGCAAACAGAATTTTTTATCCGATTTTTTTGACGAAAGTTTTGCGCAAACCGAAAACGAATATACCGTCAACGTTTATTTCAAGGGAATGCACGACAGATGGGACAGACTCGTAGCAATAGAAAGTATAAACACTGCAAAATAATTTATACCTTTGCGAAATATTTTTGCTTAAACATTAAGATAAATAATATAAAAATGTCAGGTTTGTAATGAATTAAAATATAATTAAATAAAAACAAAAATGCAGAAACCTTCCATACCCAAAGGAACACGCGATTTTTCGCCAGATGAAATGGCTAAGCGTAATTATATCTTTGATACCATAAGCGCGGTTTTTCGTGTTTACGGATTCAAGCAGATTGAAACTCCTGCAATGGAAAATCTTACTACGCTGCTTGGAAAATACGGAGACGAAGGCGATAAACTTTTATTTAAAATATTAAATTCGGGAGATTTTATATCTGATATTTCCGCTGACGAACTGTTGCAAAAAAACAGCCAGAAACTTGCAAACAAAATTTCGGAAAAAGGATTGCGATATGATCTTACAGTTCCGTTTGCACGCTTTGTCGTACAAAATCGCGATAAAATCACATTCCCGTTCAAACGCTTTCAGATTCAACCTGTTTGGCGTGCCGACCGTCCGCAAAAAGGACGCTATCGCGAATTTTATCAATGCGATGTGGATATGATTGGAAGCGATTCGCTGATAAACGAATTAGAACTTTTACAAATCATTGATGATGTTTTTAAACGTCTTAAAATCAACGTTGTCATAAAATTAAACAATAGAAAAATATTAAGCGGAATAGCAGAATTTATAGGCGAACCGCAACGAATTGTTGATATTACTGTTGCTATTGATAAATTTGATAAAATCGGCTTGGAAAACGTAAAGAAAGAACTTGAAGACAAAAATATCTCGCCCGAAGCAATAAATAAATTACAGCCCGTTTTACAACTGAAAGGCTCAAATACTGAAAAACTTTCAAAACTGAAAGACATTCTGTCAAAATCGGAAACAGGATTGAAAGGTATAGAAGAAATCGAAACCATTTTGAATTATATAAAAAATGTACCTGTCGAGTCGAAAATAGAACTTGATTTAACACTGGCACGAGGACTCAATTATTATACAGGCGTGATTATCGAAGTGAAAGCAACCGATGTTGAAATTGGAAGTATCACAGGCGGCGGACGTTACGATAATCTTACGGGAGTATTTGGAATGAACGGAATTTCGGGAGTAGGAATTTCGTTCGGAGCCGACAGAATTTACGATGTGCTTAATCAACTGAATTTATTTCCTGAAAATTCGGCAAATAAAACACAACTTTTATTTGCGGCTTTCGGCGAAAACGAATTAAACTATTGTTTGCCAATATTGCACGAACTTCGTAAAGCAGGCGTATGCGCCGAAATTTATCCCGAACAGGCAAAATTGAAGAAACAACTGTCGTATGCCGACGCCAATAAAATCAATCTTGTTGCAATAGTCGGCGAAAACGAATTGAAAAACAACAGCGTTTCGCTGAAAAATATGATTACAGGCGAGCAAAACGAAGTAAAAATAAACGATTTGGCAAAAACTGTAATCAGCAGTCTGTAATCCGTATTCCATAAACTTAATTTTTCAATAACTATAATTAAAAACTGAATTAACAATGAAACAAAGAGCAACATTTAACAGCAAACTCGGTTTAGTTATGGCGGCAGTCGGCAGCGCCGTAGGACTTGGAAATATTTGGAGATTTCCATGCGAAGCAGGCGAACACGGCGGTGGCGCTTTCCTGATTGTTTATATATTTTGCGTGATAATACTCGGCTTTGTTGTGATGCTTGCCGAATTTTTTTTGGGCAGAGCCTCGCAAAGTAATACTGTCGGAGCGTTTAAAGTTCTTGCTCCTAATACAATGTGGAAAATTATCGGCTACAATGGAGTGCTTGCAGCATTTCTTATTTTCGGATTCTATTCTGTCGTTTCGGGTTGGACTTTGGAATACATATATCAATCGGCAGCAGGCAATCTTAATGCAAATTCTATTGAAGAGTTTGTCATTAATTTCGGAAGTTTCCAGTCCGATATCTTTCGTCCAATACTATGGGTTTTAATATTCACGTTAATCACACATTTTGTAGTATTGTCAGGAGTTAAAAAAGGTATCGAACGAGCGTCAAAAATAATGATGCCAGTTCTTTTTGTAATATTGATAGCATTATGTATTCGCTCGTTGATGTTGCCCAATGCGATTGAAGGATTAAAATTCTTTTTCAATCCCGATTTCAGCAAAATCACGTCAACCGTAGTGTTGAGCGCATTAGGACAGGCATTTTTCTCGTTAAGCGTAGGTATGGGATGTATGATAACTTATGCTTCGTATTTTAACAAATCAATAAACATACCAAATACTGCCGTTTCGGTTGTAACGCTTGATACTTTGATTGCAATTTTGGCGGGAGTCATAATATTTCCGGCTGTTACAAGTTTTGGCATTTCGCCATCGCAAGGACCGCAATTAGTATTTATAACTCTTCCCAACATATTTCAACAAATGCCACTTGGCAATTTATGGTCGTTCATATTTTTTGTGTTGCTGGCAATAGCAGCCCTCACATCCATAATTTCGCTGCACGAAGTTGTAACGGCTTATTTGCACGAACAGTACAAAATGTCGAGGCGCAAAGCAGCAACTATTGTGTCGGCAAGCGGATTTACGCTTGGAATTATTTGTTCGCTGTCGTTTGGCGTACTTTCACGGTTTAAGATTTTCGGATCTACAATATTTGACCTGCTCGATTTTATAACTGCAAATCTAATGCTTCCACTCGGAGGAATGTTTATATGTATTTTTATCGGCTGGTTTGTTGATAAGCAAGTTTTGAAAGCCGAACTGACGAATAACGGAACATTAAAATTCAAATTATTTTCAGTATTTGTTTTCTTAATCAAATACGTTGCTCCGATTATAATTGCTTTGGTTTGTGTAAATGAACTTGGCTTGTTTTGAAAAATTCCGTAATTTGTTTCAATAACTCTGTAAAATATTCCGGAAATCTTTAAATTATAAATTATTCTCTGAATTTGAATTATAATATTACGGTATTTAATTAATATATTTTTGTATCTTTGCGGCACAAAAAATCTCATATAAGTGTAAATTATTAATATTAAATCAGTTATGTTAAAAATAATTTCAGCCCAAGAGGCAGCATCATATATTAATGATGGCGATGTTGTAGCGTTTAGCGGATTCACTGCATCCGGCGCTCCAAAAGTTGTAACCGAAGCTCTTGCCGAACGAGCAAAAGCCGAACATGAAGCAGGTAAACCATTCAAAATAGGAATTTTTACCGGAGCATCAACAAGCGACCATTTAGACGGCGTTCTGTCGCTTGCAGATGCAATAGATTTTCGCACTCCGTACCAGTCGAATGTCAATATGCGCAACAGCATAAATTCTCAGCAAATTCATTATTTCGACATGCATTTGTCGCATCTTGCACAAGAATTGCGTTACGGATTTCATAAGAAAATAAATATAGCAGTTATCGAAGCTGCCGATGTTTCCGAAAATGGCGAAATAATTCTTACGGCAGGAGTGGGAATAATTCCTACGGCTGCAACGCTTGCCGATAAAATTATTATTGAATTGAACAGTTTTACGCCAAAAAGCGTCAGAGGACTGCACGATATTTATATTCCTTTAGATCCGCCCAATCGCAGAGAAATTCCTGTTTACAAGCCAAGCGACAGATGCGGCGATGTTGTGTTGAAAGTGGATCCCGATAAGATTATCGGTATTGTTGAAACCAATCTTCCCGATGGACTTAGCCCATATACTCCTGCCGATAAAATTACCGAAACAATAGGCGCAAATGTTGCTGATTTTTTAGCATCGCAATTGCGCGAAAATAAGATACCATCATCGTTCCTGCCTATTCAGTCGGGTGTCGGAAATATTGCAAATGCAGTACTTGGCTCGCTTGGAGCAAACAGATATATTCCGCCTTTTGAAATGTACACCGAAGTAATACAGGATTCGGTTATAGGCTTGATACGGACAGGCAATATCAAATTTGCAAGCGGCTGTTCGCTTTCGCTTAGCGACGATATGATGACTGAAGTTTATAATGATTTAAATTCATTCAGAGACAAATTTGTACTGCGTCCTCAGGAAATATCCAACAGTCCGGAAGTAGCTCGACGTTTAGGTTTGATAACAATAAACACAGCTCTCGAAGCCGACATTTTCGGAAACATAAACAGCACTCACGTACTTGGAACAAAAATGATGAACGGAATAGGCGGTTCCGGCGATTTTGCACGAAACGCTTATATATCGATATTCACCTGTCCTTCTGTTGCAAAAGGCGGAAAAATAAGTGCAATCGTTCCAATGGTTTCACATTTGGATCACAGTGAACATTCGGTAAAAGTTATCATCACCGAACAGGGTATTGCCGATTTGCGCGGAAAAAGTCCTGTACAGCGAGCAAAAACGATTATCGAAAATTGTGTTCATCCCGATTACAAACAACTGTTGTGGGATTATCTGAAACTTGGAGGAACAAACCATACTCCACATACATTAAGCGCATGTTTCAAAATGCATCAGGAATTTCTAAATTCGGGCGATATGCGCAAAACAAACTGGACAAAATAAAAAAACAGATATTTAGAAAGATTTAGTCAGTCCTTAAAAAATAAAATTTTCAGACACAAAATTAATAAACAGACATTTTTGATAATAATGGCTGTCCCGTCAGGGACAGAATATTGGTAGAACAAAACGCAGACAAATGCATGTCGCGCGAGTTGCCGACGGTTTTTCATGTCATCGGCAATGCTTCGCGCGAAAATCTCGGCGGTGATTATTTTTCTACCGACATTTTGTCGCTGACGGGACATTTTTATTTTTAAGGAACGACTAAATATCCGTAAAATTGACGTAAATATCCGAAATATTGACGTAAATATCCGAAATATTGACGTAAATATCCGAAATATTGACGTAAATATCCGAAATATTGACGTAAATATCCGAAATATTGAACTCAATATCCGAAATATTGACGTAAATATCCGAAATATTGAACTCAATATCCGAAATATTGAACTCAATATCCGAAATATTGAACTCAATATCTGAAATATTGAACTCAATATCTGAAATATTGAACTCAATATCTGATTTTGTGAGTTCAAAATTTGAGTTTATGAGTTCAAAATTTGAGTTTATGAGTTCAAAATTTGAGTTTATGAGTTCACAAACTGATTTTATGAGTTCACAAACTGATTTTGTGAGTTCACAAACTGAGTTTGGGAGTTCACAAACTGATTTTGTGAGTTCACAAACTGATTTTGTGAGTTCACAAACTGATTTTGTGAGTTCACAAACTGATTTTATGAGTTCAAAAACTGATTTTATGAGTTCAAAATTCGCAATATTGAAGTAAACAATTTAAATAAAGAATATAAAAGAAGAGATTATAAATCAATAAATTAATTAACAATTTTAAAAAAGGAAAAAAATATGGCAACACGTCCAGACTGGTTACCGAGTAACCACGAAGCTCAAGAAACAAAACCTGTCAGGTTTAAAACTTCTTATAAATCATTAGTAGATAATTGTAAATAAAAATGTCCCGTCAGCGACAAAATGCAGGTAGAAACATAATAGCCGCCGAGATTTTCGCGCGAAGCATTGCCGCTGACTTGAAACACCGTCGGCAACTCGCGCGACGTGCATCTGTCTGCGTTTCTTTCTGCCAACGTTCTGTCGCTGACACAGCCATTATTTTCAAACCGGTCGAACAAAACATTTGTTTCTGCAAAAATCACTTTTTAATGAGCGACTATGTATGAAAAAGTGTTCATAATTATCAACTCAAAACATTCATCACTTTTCATTTTTGGCAAAACATTCTATAGCCTTTTGCAATGTTACATCTATCTTTTCGTAATATGGATAAAATCCTTCATTATCAAGCGGAGTGTTTCTTCCGATGAGTCCTTTAAGTTCGGGTTCAAGAATCTTTTTTACTTCCGGCAGTTCGCTGTTTTTTGCATTTATTCCGCTGGCTACCGCATAATTCAAAAATTTATCAAATATATTCTGCGCTTCGAGAAAATCATCAAGTTGTTCAAAATTAGTTATATTATTAATTATTTCACGATTTTTGTCTGTATAATTCATAACAAAATTATATACAAGGTTTTTTTGCGAAATGTTTCTGAAAAAATCCTGTGCCGATTCGATTGTGTCAAGAGCAACAAAAACATCGGGCATAATTCCGCCGCCTCCATAAACGGTTTTTCCTTTCGGCGTGGTATATTTCAGCGAATCGTCGAAATGAATATTGTCTGTGGCAAAAAATTCGTTATTCAACAATCTGTCGTACAGGTCGTGATGATATTCTTCCAGCCCCCTGTCGTAAGGTTTTTGTATGCATCTTCCTGTTGGCGTATGATAACGTCCGATAGTAAGATTTAATCCCGATCCATCGGCAAACGGTATTGGAGCTTGCACCAGTCCTTTTCCATACGAGCGTCTTCCAACGATTGTTCCTCTGTCGTTATCCTGAATTGCGCCCGATACAATTTCGCTTGCCGATGCCGTTATCTCGTTTATAAGTATATTTACTTCAATATCAGCAAGGCGTCCTTTGCCTGATGAATAGAAATTTTCGCGCGGAAAATTATATCCTTCGGTATAAACGATTATGACTTTTTCTGAAAAAAATTCGTCGGCAATTTTTATTGCCTGATCCATATATCCGCCTGTGTTGCTGCGCAGGTCGATAATAAGTTGTTTCATGCCTTGCTTTTTAAGTTTTGTTGCGGCAGCGATAAATTCGCTGTATGTATTGCGCGAAAATGTGGAAAGTTTTATAAATCCTACAGTATCGTTTATCATATAACTTACTTCGACACTTTTGACAGAAATTTTTGCTCGTGTCAGTATTATCGGAATTTCTTTGTCGAAACCTTGCCGCTGAACATCTATCGATACTTTTGTTCCCGCTTCTCCGCGCAGCATTTTCATAACATCATTTGAGTCGAGTTTTTTCCCTGCAACAACAGAATCATCAATTCTGACAATACGGTCGCCTGCTTCGACTCCCGAACGGTTTGCGGGTCCGCCTTCAATAACATTAATAACAATAATCGTATCGGTTGCCATATTGAAACTTATTCCTACTCCTTCAAAACTTCCCTGTAACGATTCGTCCATCGCTTTCAAATCTTCGGGAACAAAATAGGTACTGTGAGGATCTAACTGTTCGACAATCAGCGGAATAGACGATTCTACAAGTTCATCGATTGAGATGCTGTCAACATATCTGTCGGATATTAGTTGAAGTATTTTGTTTATTTTGGTTACAGGCGTTTTTACTTCTATGCTGCCATTCGACATAAGCGCACGGTTTATTCCTAATTTAAATCCTAAATATACCGATGCAACTATAACTGTTACAGACAAAAGCGTGTAAAAAATATTAAATTTGTTTTTCATCATTATCTCTCTCTTTATGTTATTATAAATCCAAATTTATTTGTACAACTTCGATATTCGCACGTTTCAAAAGTTCAATGCCATCCGAAATTCTGTAATTATCGGAAAACACAACGCGTTTGATTCCCGCCTGTATTATAAGTTTTGCACATTCGAGGCAAGGCGAACTTGTGATATAAAGCGTAGAGCCGTCGCTGCTGTTGTTTGAGCGGGCAACTTTTGTAATTGCATTTGCTTCGGCGTGTAATACGTAAGATTTTGTATTGCCATCTTCATCTTCGCAAATATTTTCAAAACCCGATGGCGTTCCGTTGAATCCATCGGAAATAATCATGTTGTCTTTTACTATGATTGCACCTACCTGTCGGCGTTTGCAATATGAATTTTTTGCCCATACTGCAGCCATTTCAAGATAACGGCGATCGAATTTCATTGTTTTTTCTGTGTTCACTTATCTTATTTTAAAGTATAAAAATATGCAAAAGTAAGATTTTTTATTAAATCATATTTATTATTTAGCAGATTGTTTTGTGTGAACGATTAAAAATAGTCGTTAGTATGGACTGATTAAGTCGATTTCCGCTGCGATTTGGTTGCTTAGTTGCTTCGCTATAATGGCAAAATCTGATTGTGCTTTCCTCAAATACTGCCAATGTAAAATTTGATTTTTATACAACATCTTTTTATTTTGCAATTTATTGCTACTTTTGCAATGAATAAAATTATTAGAACCCTGTAAAATGAAAATTATTTTGAAACTAACGCCTGTATTGGCATTAATATTTTCGGTATGCAACGTATCGGCACAAAACATAAGTTCGTTCAGTCCCGAAAAATTTCGTTTTGCCATAAGCGAAGATAAAAAACCGCAAATTATTGATGTTCGCACCAAAGCCGAATTTGATGCCGAACATATCGATGGCGCTGTGAATATTGACATTAATAAGATAGATTTTCAAAAGCGAATTAACAAGAAGATAAAAAAAGACAGAATAGTATATGTCTATTGCCGTACAGGAGTGCGAAGCTTGCGTGCGGCAAAGATTTTATCGAATCTCGATTTTACCCGCATATATAATCTTGAAGGCGGACTGGAAGCATGGAAAAAACTGTCTTATCCTACAAAGAAAAAGCATAATAAAGGAAATCTGTAAAGTCATTTTCTATATCAATTTTTCGCTTATGGTATAAATTCTTTTTACTCGCTCGGCAACGCTTGTAAACACTTCGTAGGATATGGTTTCCAATGTTTTTGCAACATCAATGGCTGTTGGCGAATCACCGAAAATTTCAACTCGGTCGCCTTCTTTTGCATCAATTCCGCTAATATCAATCATGCACAAATCCATGCAAACATTGCCGATTACGGGCGCTTTTCTGTTGTTCACAGTGAAATATGTTTTACCTTTGCCGAGACGGCGGTTCAGTCCATCTGCATAACCAATGGGAACAACTGCTATTGTTTTTGCCTGTTTTCCGATTATTCCTTCGCGTCCATAGCCAACAGTTTCGCCTGCTGGAACTTCTTCTATCTGCGTAATCACGCTTGTCAGTTTTCCCACGATTTTGGTTTTGTTACAGGCAAACTCGCTGATGCCGTACATTCCTACGCCAAGTCGCACCATATCAAACTGATAATCGGTAAATATTTCTATTCCAACCGAATTTAAGGCATGGCGAATGATGCTGTACGGTAATGCCGCTTTCAGTTTTGCGCTTATTTTATCAAAACGTTTAAGTTGTTCGAGCGCAAAACTGTCGGCTGTGGCGAGATGTGTAAATATTGAACTTACTTTTATGTGTTTAAGTTTTGATATTGTATTGATTAACTCGTCTGTTTGTTCGGCTGTAAAACCCTGACGGTTCATTCCGCTGTTTATTTTTATATGAATCGGATAACTGCTCTTACCGAGTTTTTTACATGATTCGTCAAAAGATTTCAGAGAGCGGAAATTATGTATTTCGGGTTCGAGATTATTTCTAATCAGCAGTTCTAAATTACCAATTTCGGGCGTCAGAATGATTATCGGTAATTTTATTCCCGATTTGCGCAAAGTTACTCCTTCGTCGGTTGCCGCTACGCCAAGATAATCGACTCCTGCGATTTGCATCAGGCAGGCAATTTCATAATTTCCAGTTCCGTATGAATTTGCTTTTGTCATGCACAGCATTTTGGTTGTGGGTTTGAGTTTATTGCGAAAATAATTTATGTTATAAGCCAGCGAATCGAGATTTATTTCAAATTGAGTATTTCTTGATTTTAGTTCCAAACGCTCTATAACAGATTTAAGTTTCGGACTGTCTTCTATCAATATGTTTTCGTTATTAAAAAACTTACTGTTGCCGCCAATATTTTTTGCATCTATATTTTTTATTAATTTGTTCGCATCTTCGTAAAAATCAATGTTTATCTTATGTTTGACTTTGTTGTTTCTGTTCACCGCAACAAATCTGATTTTTCTATTTACAGTTCCTTGTGATTTATCAACCAAATCAAAATCTGAAAAGATGATTGTCTGTTTTTTATTTTTAGGAAAATGTTTAAGAATTTTTGTTAATTCCTTTAAGTAGGTATTTTTATTCGCTTTGTAACGAATTATAGTACAGTTGTTTATTCCTTGTGTAATTATGAATTGCATATAAAAATTATTTTATGATTTAATTGTTTGAAAAAGGTCGAAAAAACAAATCGAAATAGCATCATTTTTTGTTTCTCTGTTCCTGATTGTAGCAATGTCTGCAAAGCGGTTCGTATGAATCCTGTTCGCCAAGCACAACAAGTTTTTCGCTTGTTACAAGCCGATGCGAATGATGAGCAAGATTTCCGCAACGCTGACAAATTGCATGTACTTTGGTTACATATTCGGCTGTTGCAAGCAAATCGGGAATGGGACCGAAAGGTTTTCCTGAATAATCCATATCCAAACCTGCTACAATAACGCGAATACCTCGATTAGCCAATTCGTTGCAAACATCAACCAGTCCCATATCGAAAAATTGCGCTTCGTCAATGCCAACAACTTCAACATCAGTACAATATAAAAGAATATTTCCTGACGAACTTACAGGCGTTGAAATAATTGCGTTAGAATCGTGCGAAACAACCTGATCTTCGGAATATCGTACATCTATTTTTGGTTTGAAAATCTCAATCTTTTGATTTGCAATACGCGCTCGTTTAAGACGGCGTATAAGTTCTTCGGTCTTTCCCGAAAACATCGATCCTGCAATAATTTCAATTCTTCCTGTCGTATTTGTATTTTCTAAAAACATTTGTGTAATTTTGTATTATTATTTTCGTAGCAAAATTATTAAAATTTAATAACAAAAAATAGGAAAATAGAAAAATTGTAAAAAAAATATTATTTAATGTTTATGTTTAATGAACTTAATTTATTGATGATTTATGAATTATATTGAAAAAATCTTATCTGAAATTTCTCATGTTAAAGAAATTGTTGAGAACTGGAAAAATTCGGGCGAAATTGCCGAAATTGAGCGTAAAATAGCCAAAGATTATCTTGCGCGTGCTTATGATAAACTGTCTGTTGTTGAATTTAGAAATAAAAAACAGACGACAGCGACAGAAAAAGAAGAAAAACCGACTCAAAAAGTTGAAGAAAAAGTTTCGACCGACAAAACGGTAACAGAAACTGAACATGTCAATGAAACGCCGCAAAATGAGCCTGCAGCCACTTTGGGCGAAACTTTGCAAAAAAGCAAACGTTTTCTATCTGACGATTTTGCCGAAACCGATGTTTTATTGACACCGATAAAAGATTTAAACAAAGGAATCGGTTTGAACGATAAATTTTTATTTGCAAAAGAACTGTTTGGCGGAAACGCTCAGCAATTCGGGAAAACAATTACAGTTATAAATGAAATGAATTCAATTGAAGATGCTCTTGAATATATTAAAAATAATTTTTCGTGGAAAGAAAATAATACAGTTGTAAAACATTTTATAACTCTTGTTCGCCGAAGATTTATGTAAACTTAATTGAAAACAGTACAAAATGCAAAAACACAGGCAAACGAAAAATAATATTTCACTCGAAAAATCTTGTAAAAACACGCCAAAACTTTATATAGTTCCTACGCCAATAGGAAATCTTGACGATATGACATTTCGCGCTGTGAAAATTCTCAATTCGGTTGATATTATTCTTGCCGAAGACACGCGCACTACTTCGTTTTTGCTGAAACATTATCAGATAGAGAAAAAAATGTTTTCGCATCACAAGTTCAACGAACATGCAACAGTTGAACAGGTTGTGCAGCGCATTGCCGAAGGTAAAAGCGTTGCATTGGTTTCGGATGCAGGAACTCCCGGAATTTCCGATCCTGGTTTTTTGCTTGTCCGCACTTGCATTGAACATGATGTCGATGTTGAATGTTTACCCGGAGCGACTGCCTTTGTTCCTGCTGTTGTAAATTCGGGTTTGCCTTGCGACAGATTTGTTTTTGAAGGATTTCTTCCTCAAAAAAAAGGACGACTCAAACGTATCGAACAACTTGCGAACGAAGAGCGTACAATGATTTTTTACGAATCGCCTTTTCGTTTGGTGAAAACGCTTACTCAATTTGCAGAAACGTTCGGAGACAATCGTCGTGCCTGCGTTTCGCGCGAAATAAGCAAACTTTACGAAGAAAATTTTCGAGGAACATTGCAGGAATTAATTACTCACTACACCAACAAACCTCCAAAAGGCGAAATTGTGATTATCGTTGCAGGAAAGTGAACCTTGCTGTAAATTGTTAATTATCATATCTTTCGACCGTTCCGTTAACTTTCAATCGAATAACTTCGATATTTTCCAGACCGTCGTTATCGACTACTTTTACGGCAATGTTGTGAACGCCCGCTTTTAATTTGCGCTGCTGTTTTCCTTCTTTGTCGATAATTACCGAAGCGCGAAACCCTTTTTCTGCATTATATTCAAAATCCCAACTGTAAAATTCGATTCCATCTTCGCTTTGTCCTGCGGCTGTAAATTCAATTTCGCGAACGCCCTTGCTGTCGCGCGACAGTTCGTTGATTTCGACCGTAATGTCTGGTTTTTTTGAAACCGGCACAATTTCTTCGACCGTAACAAGTTTGATAATAATATTTTCTTTCAGTTTAAGCCGCGCCGCTTCTTCGACCGCTCCTTTGCCGAATGAAAAGGCAATGATGTAACCGATTGGCTTTTGGTCTTCAATATTTTTGTCATACAGTTTTTTATCTGCACGTTTCACGGCAGAAAGGAAGTTATCAATCACATT
>JAISYZ010000228.1 GCA_031269545.1 Prevotellaceae bacterium | reverse complement strand
TTTACTAGTTTCAATCCGAAAAGGGCTGCAAAGGTAATACCTTTTTATTTATTACCAAATTTTTTTTCGCTTTTTTTTCTTAATTTATGCTAACTAACTCATTTGTAATATCGTATTTTATGAAAAATATTTTTCCATATCTTTAACTATTAATCAACAAAAAACATCTTGTTTCGGGTTATTGCAGAAAATGAACAAATTGAAATTCAGAGATTTGTTCATAATAAAATGCATTTTACAAGTTTTATAACTGTGATTTTGTGAACAAGTAACGGTTATTTCATAATTTTTATTTACCTTTACTAAAAAATATTGAAGGTAAAAATATATGAAAAACAAAGAACTTACATATACCGAAGCAATGGATGAAATTAAATCTATAATTGAACAGATGGAAAATTCGGAATTAAATATTGATGTCCTCTGTAAGGATGTTGAACGCTCTATTGAATTGATAAGATTCTGCAGGTCAAAATTGCATACAACCGAAGAAAATATCAATAAACTGCTCGATGACACAGAATTAAATTGAACATCTTTATGTTGGAACTATTAAAAAGGAAAGAAATATATATAATTTATTTTACTGCCGCAGTCATTATTTTATCTGGTTTTTTGCGATTGACTGGTTTCAAATACAGTAATTATTTTTTCAATTTTGCATTATTGCCTTATATCATAACTCGTGGTTTGTATTACGTAATTGTTTGGAGGAAAAACAGTGAAAAACTGAATGCAAACGAAAAAAACAGGATATATGTTTATATCGCTGTATTCATAACGGTTTTATTAAGCATACTGGAACTTTTCAGCGCCGATTTTTTTGTGATATTTCTTATAATGGTTGACTTTTTATTGCTGCAAAACGACGAAAAAAAATAACAAAATATAAAATTAAAATACATAATATGAATAACATCGAAAAATTGCGCAACTACATGCGCAAAGAAAAAATGGATGCTTTTATAATTCCAAGTAACGATCCTCATTTTAGTGAATACGTTGCGGATTATTGGAAATGCCGCGAATGGACAAGCGGATTTACAGGTTCGGCTGCAACTGTTGTGGTAACTGACAAAAAAGCCGCTTTATGGACAGACTCGCGCTATTTTTTGCAAGCCGAAAGTCAACTCGAAGGAAGCGGAATAGAACTTCAAAAAATAGGATTGGACGAAACCGAAACAATAACCGAATGGCTGCACAGGAATCTTGATGCAAAGGCGAAAGCTGGAATTGATGAAAAACTGTTTTCAATAGTCGAATTTGAGGATTTACAAAATCAACTGTCGCCGATGCAGCTTGTTACCGTGTCGGATCCTTTTGTCGAAATTTGGGAAAACCGTCCCGAAATGCCTCAAAATAAAGCCTTTTTGCTAAATACAAAATTCAATGGAAAAACAACAACAGAAAAACTGCAAGATATTGAACCTGCGCTTGGTAATACCAAAAATATTGTTTACATAATTTCGGCATTAGACGAAATCGCATGGCTTTTCAATATTCGCGGCAGCGACATCGATTATAATCCTACCGCTATTGCGTATGCTATAATCGATTTCCCAGATCTTCATCTTTTTATCGATACAAAAAAAATATCCGAAGATGATAAAAAAACTTTAATTACCAACAAAGTAAAGTTACACGAATACAATGATTTTACAACATTTCCAAAATATATTGACAGTAAGAAAACTGTAATAATAAATTCGAAAAAAACCAGTGTTTATGTTTATAATATTTTGAAAAGAAATAATCTGAAAACAAAAATCGAAACCAATACAAATGGAGTTATATCATCGTTGAAATCAATAAAAAACGCGACTGAAATTGCAGGTTTCCGTCAAGCCATGATTGCAGATGGAGTCGCTTTGGTGAGATTCTTTATTTGGTTTGAACAGAATATCGGCAAAACAAAAATCACCGAACTTGATGTATCGGCAAAATTACATGAATTTAGAGCAAAAAATAAATTGTTTGCAGGCGAAAGTTTTGAAACAATTTCCGCATACGCCGAACATGGCGCAATAGTTCATTACGAGCCAACCGAAGAAAGTAATATCGAAATTGGGAAAAAGAGTTTTTTGCTTATCGATTCGGGCGGACAATATTTGAACGGAACAACGGATATAACACGGACATTGCATTTGGGTAAACCTACCGCTGCCGAGAAGAAAGATTATACGCTTGTACTTAAAGGAAATCTTGCATTGAGCATGGCAAAATTTCCAAAAGGTACGCGAGGCACACAACTTGATATGCTTGCCCGTCAACCTTTATGTTCGACTGGCAAAAATTACCGACACGGCACAGGACACGGAGTTGGACATTTTCTCAATGTTCACGAAGGTCCGCAAAGCATAAGAATGAACGAAAATCCTGTTGTTCTCGAAGCGGGAATGATTACTTCAAACGAGCCGGGAGTTTACGTTACAGGCAAATATGGTGTAAGAATTGAAAATCTGATATTGTGCAAACCTTACAAAACAACGGATTTTGGCGAATTTATGCAATTCGAAACTATTTCGCTCGCTCCTGTTGACACAAAAGCAATTGACAAAAAATTACTGGCAAATGACGAAATAAACACACTGAACAAATATCATGAAATGGTTTACAAAAAACTGTCGCCGCATTTGAATGCGCAAGAAAGAAAATGGTTGAAAAAGAAAACTCGAAAGATATAAATTTGGAGTATTCAGTATATCGTTATTGCCATGGGCGTAGCCGAAAGGTAGCGACGACGCAAGCGAAGCGAGATCAACGATTTAATCCAGAAATTATAGTCTGTTGAATGATTTTACGATGTGAAGATTTAATGAATGAAGGAAAATAAAATTATTAAATGACAAATCATTAAAACCTTAGAAGGCGGAAATTTCCGCCCTTCTTTATTAATTCTAAATATCAACTGCGAGTTAATTTATGCCTTTCCTGCGCTTCCAAGAACGTTTACGCATTTATGTTTGTAAAGTTCTTTAAGAGCATCGCGGGCTGGTCCTAAATATTTGCGCGGGTCAAATTCGGCGGGTTTTGTTGCAAAAACTTCGCGCACAGCGGCAGTCATAGCCAAACGTCCATCGCTGTCGATGTTGATTTTGCAAACAGCCGAAGATGCTGCTTTACGTAATTGATCTTCGGGTATTCCGATAGCATCTTTCAGCGCACCTCCGTATTTGTTGATAACAGCAACCTTGTCTTGCGGAACCGACGACGATCCGTGAAGCACAATAGGGAAACCCGGAATGCGTTTTTCGATTTCTTCGAGAATATCAAAACGTAATGGCGGAGGCACCAATATTCCATCGGCATTGCGCATGCATTGTTCAGGTTTGAATTTGTTGGCTCCGTGAGATGTTCCTATCGAAATTGCCAAAGAATCAACTCCTGTTTTTTTAACAAAATCTTCGACCTGTGCAGGTTCGGTATAGGTATGATGTTCTGCTGCAACATCATCTTCGATACCTGCCAATACTCCAAGTTCGCCTTCGACAGTTACATCGTGTTTGTGAGCGTATTCGACAACTGCCTTTGTAAGTACGATATTTTCGTCGTAAGGCAGATGCGAGCCATCAATCATTACAGATGAAAAACCTGTTTCGATGCACGATTTGCAAAGTTCAAATGTGTCGCCGTGATCCAAATGCAACACAACAGGAATTGCATATCCCAATTCTTTTGCATATTCAACAGCACCTTGAGCCATATACCGCAAAAGAGTTTGGTTTGCATATTTCCGCGCTCCGCTCGAAACTTGCAAAATCACAGGCGATTTTGTTTCTACGCAGGCTGCAATGATTGCCTGCATTTGTTCCATGTTATTAAAATTGAATGCAGGTATTGCATACCCGCCTGTAATTGCTTTTTCAAACAATTTTTTAGAATTTACCAATCCTAATTCTTTATAACTTACCATAACTTTTATAATTTTTTGTGTTTTTTCATTGCACAAAAGTATAAAAAATAATGACAACTCAAACATTATTATTACAATGTATTAATACACAGCACGTAACACGCATTTAAGATATAATAAATTTCTATTCTCATAACAAAAAACAAAGCCTCATGCAAAACGTATATTTCCGTATTTCGCAGTCTTTGTTCATACAAAGCAATTTTTAATTATTCATCAGTTAATTGTTAATTAATTTAATTTACTAATTTTGTCGCGTGATAAATAGAAATCCAAATATAAAAATCAGATTAAGAGATTCGATAAAAAATGCTTTCCCGAGCGCTTTGCGTACTGCGTGGTGGGTAGTGAAACTTACGGTTTGCGTATCGCTTGCTGTAACGATTCTCGATTATTTGGGCGTTGTGAAATGGTTTTCGCACATAGCCACTCCCATTTTCACTCACATAGGATTGACAGGCGAATCGGCGCTGGCTTATATTACAGGATATTTTGTAAATATATATTCTGCCATTGCGGTTATTACAACTTTGGATTTAAGTTTTCGCGCCATAACTATCATAGCGGTTATGTGCCTGTGTTCGCACAATATGATTATCGAAACGGCAGTGCAGAAAAAAACAGGTTCGTCTGCCGTGCGAATGTTCATTTTGCGAACTGTGGCAGCATTTGTTGCGGCATTCATTCTTAATCTTGTTTTGCCCGAATCGCAGGCAGTAAATAAAAATATAGGACAAATAGCAACAAACAGCAACATTATTGAAATATTGCAAGCGTGGGGAATATCAACTGTAAAACTTGTGATACGAATGGTTGTACTTATAATTCTGCTTACAATCATGCAGCGCGTACTAAACGAATTGGGAATAGTAAATATATTATCAAAAATATTAAGTCCCGTACTTCGCATACTTGGGCTTCCCGTGAAAACATCCTTTCTGTGGATTGTAGCAAATACACTCGGGCTTGCTTATGGCGCCGCAGTTATGATTGAAGAAACTTCGCAAGGGAAAATAAACAAGATAGAAGCCGATTTATTAAATCATCACATTGCCATTTCGCACAGCAGTCTCGAAGATGTATTGCTGTTTGCCGCAATAGGAGCGTCATTTTGGTGGATGATAACAATACGTTTGGCGCTTGCTTTCATTTCGGTGTGGATACGCCGAATAGAATTACATTGCAAGCATCAATATGCTTTGCGGATTTGAATATCCAATTTTCTATTGTCAATTATAAAACGCAGTGCAACAATATATTGTTGTTCAAACTATTTAGTTTCTCCTTAAAAAGTAAAATTTACGGATACAAAAATTAATAACCAAAAATCTCAAACCTAATAGGTTTTCAGAAACCTGTTAGGTTTAGGAAAAAGTTAGGTTTACAAAAAAAGAATAATAAGAAGAAGATAAAAAAACAGAGGCTGTCGTTTTGGGACAGCCTCTACATTTTCTGCTGAAAATCAACAGAATTTTAGTGAGCCGTGTATCCGCCATCGACAACAAATTGCGAACCTGAAACAAAGGATGCACGGTCCGAAAGCAGAAATGCAACTGCATCGGCAACTTCTTCGGATGTACCGAAACGTCCCTGCGCATGTTGCGCAGCCAAAGCATCTTGTGCTTCCTTGCTAATTGCATTAAGTAATGGTGTATCGATGTAACCCGGATGCACCGAATTAATACGAATTCCCTTATTTGCATAACCAAGTGCAGCGGCTTTTGTCAAACCTGTAACGCCATGCTTTGCAGCGACATAACCAACCAATGATGCGTCGCCTACAATTCCGAGAATTGATGCAGTGTTTACTATTGCGCCACCGCCCGCACGAAGAATTGCAGGAATTTGTGCGTGCATTCCATAGAAAACAGCATTTAAATTCACTTCAATCACTTTTTGATAGCCTTCAATGTCAATGTCGGCAAGTAAACCCTGAGGTCCAATGATACCTGCATTATTGAATGCCAAATGCAGTGCGCCAAATTCTTTTTCGGTAAAAGCGACTACCGCCTCATTTGCTATCGGATCGGTAAGGTCTGCCGCAAAGGCTTTGGCAATACCGTCATTATTTACAATTTCATCGGCAACAATTTGTGCCTTCTCTTTATTAATATCCACAACCACGACCGAAGCGCCCTGACGAGCAAGTTTTGCTGCCGTTGCTTTTCCGATACCGGATGCTGCGCCTGTAACAATGGCGACTTTTCCTTCAAAACGTCTGTTGTAATTTACGTAAGTTTTTCCCATAATCTTTATAATTTATAAAATTTTAAAATAATTTATTTTGCAAACATAGGAATTATTTTAATATATATTTTGTTTTTGAAAATCGAATTTAATTATGTGATTATAAATATTTTCTATAAACTGTCATTTATTGAATGTTAAACCTGTAAAAATAAAAAGGAGTGATGAATAAAAAAATTAAAAGACAACAAATGACAGTCTTTAACAATTGTTAATTATCTGTCAATAATAGCGTTTTCATAATTAATCTAAAATATTTTTCAGACTGGGATTATTATATTATTTTTGTAAAAAAATCAAATTTGTAATCATTACAATAAATAATATGAGAATACAAACAAACGCAACAGACAGATTGCGAGAATTTAATATAAAACCTTCGTTGCAGCGTATAGCCGTGATGAATTATCTGCTTGAAAATTACACTCATCCTACGGCTGATACTATATTTAACAGTTTATATCAATATATTCCAACTCTGTCGAAAACTACTGTTTACAACACTTTGAAGTTGCTTGTAAAACATGGCGCTATAATTGAAATAACTATCGACGATAAAAATGTGCGATATGATGCCGATATTAGGCAACATGCTCATTTCAAATGCAAAAGTTGCAGTTGCCTGTATGATATTCCCATTAAGAAATCTAAATTGATGATGATAAAAAAAACAGGCAATCTTGAAATAACAGAAAGCCATCTTTACTATAAAGGATATTGCGAAAAATGCAATAAAAACTAATTTAATATTTATAAACTCTTAATTTTTACAAAAATGAAAAAGAAATGGATTTGTACCGTGTGCGGTTATGTACACGAAGGAGATGAAGCTCCTGAACGTTGCCCTCAATGTAAGCAACCGAAAGAAAAATTTAAAGAACTGGTCGAAAATCAGGGCGCATTGCAATTTGCCGATGAACATGTAACAGGCGTTGCCAAAGGCGTTGATCCTGTTATTTGGGAAGGATTGCAGGCTCATTTTATGGGCGAAGCAACCGAAGTTGGAATGTATTTGGCAATGAGCCGTCAAGCCGACCGCGAAGGCTATCCCGAAATTGCGGAAGCGTTTAAACGTTATGCATTTGAGGAAGCCGAACATTGTGCCAAGTTTGCCGAACTGCTCGGCGAAGTTGTTTGGGATACAGAAACAAATCTCAAAAAACGCATGGAAGCCGAAGCAAGCGCATGCGCCGACAAAAAACGTATTGCGACTTTGGCAAAACAGCAAAATTTGGATGCAATACATGATACCGTACACGAAATGTGTAAGGATGAAGCCCGTCATGGCAAAGGATTTGAAGGATTATATAATCGTTACTTCAAAAAATAAAAATTTCAGATTAAAAATTGTTATTAAGCAGGAGGCTGTTCGGAAAGAGCAGCCTTTTTTATATTTTTACAGATTGATTTTATCTGTTGGCGGAGTTAGCATAGCGCATGTTTAGTCTGTCCAACAGGATTGTTGTTAATTTTGTTTATATACTGTAAAGCCGTAGCAGAAGTGATTTTATCCAAAATGCGAGTAAAAATAGCGGACACATCTTTAGCGTAATTTCTCAAGAGCATAAACCGCTCGTCCAACTGCGAAAAAAACGTTTCCTCTCTCTTTCTGAATTTTCTCAACAGATAAATAGCATTTATTTGCTTGATGCTCTATAATAAAATTTTTGATTAAAATTTAAGCAGTCCCTTATTTTTTAAAAAGATGAAAAATATTTTTGTGTAAATAAAAAACTTTTTTTATATTTGCGCCGTATTGAAATGCGAAAGCGTTTGATTTTATTCTCGTAAACGGAATCTAGCAGTTCTAAAAGGAAATGAGAATAGGAACTTTTCAAATTACGCCATGCGGCATGGCGTGGATTATTGTTTCTTATTTTATTTCTTTTGGTATGCTAGAACCACGTTTACAAAATAAGGTTAGCAGTGCCACGCTTCCGCAAGTTTTAACAGTTGTTAGGCGCTGACAAAACATGGCTGTAACAAATGCAAAGACTGAAAAAGGAGGATGTTGTTAACAGTTTTGAGATAGTCATTGATAAATAAAAATATTGTACAATTTATTCAATTTATTTAAAAATGAAAACAAAAATTTTTTTAGCGATAGCATTGCCGATAGCAGCAATAATCGCAATTATGGCTTGCACAAAAGATGCAAATGAAACAAACGTGGTTGATAATGAAAATGTATTGACTGTAGAAACTTATTCTTATTTGGGAAAACTTCATAATGAAGGATTAACAAACGTAAAGAATAACTTTAATATTCCCGAAGGCAATTTCTCTTTATCTGAAAAAATTGACTATATCAAAAATTTCAATATGGAATTTCTTAAAAGCGCTAATATTAACGAATTTGCCACACAAAAAGATGTAGAATTCTATATGGATAGGTATAAAAATTTTGCAGATAAAAGACAGTTGTACACTAAATGTTTTACTCCTGTTATGAAAGTGCAATCATCTGTAAATTCTGAAACAGCAGAAAATGATGATATTGACATTTATGCAGCATTGGATATAGCTTTCCAAAAAGACAGTATAGATGAATTTGAGTATAAATCCATGAAAAAGATATTGGATTATGCAAAAGCAAGTTTTGATACCCTTGCACCAAATCCATCGCAAAGTTTTGTTTCTTTATTGGATGAAATTGGAAAAGAGTTTAACAATAAAAAATATCCTGCCGATAGCAAATATGGGCATTCTGTTGGCGCTGTTTTGGCAATTGGAAATGCATCTAATGAATGGTGGACTTCAAATTCGGATATGATTGATGTTGGTAATTCAGATGATGAAATAATGCAACTGCAAATTGCACCCGCGATGGATGCTATTGGAGCCATTGCAGGAATGGCTACATCACTAATTGCAGGTGGAGATTTCGGAGATGTTATGATTGGAGGATTTTGTGGTGCATTATTAGAATCAACAGGTATTTTAGGACGAATTGGTAGATGGTTAGGTTTGTGATGTATGATTAAAAAATGGATTTCTGCTATATTCTTATTTGCAATAATATTTGTTATTATGTTTGCTATTTATAGAACCATTAATATAAGTATTGTGATGGCTCTTGGATTGTTGGCTATGAACTTAGGAAAAACTCACACTAAACTTTTAGAAAAAGAAATTTTAATTATATTGGTATTCTTATCAATAATAACAATCGTTGTAACAACTGTTTTAAACATTTGCAATCAAAAAGAATTGCTACATATAATCTTGATGTGTATTGCGATACCGTCGTGTGCATTTCTCACTTATTATGTCAGCAAACGCTTTTTGCAGGATAAACGAAAGGCAGAGAAGAATGTAAAATAATGAAAAGACTGCTGAAATTCGGCAGTCTTTTTTATATTTTTACGGATTGATTTTATCTGTTGGCGAAATACTAAACTGCAAACAAAGTGCAACTTGTATAAATTGATTATCAATAAAAACAGATTGATATTTCAGGTTGTTTTAATGCCGTTTTAGTATGATTTTTGTTGATGATTTTAAAGTTTTCATAAAATTTTCGAATGTGATTTTTTTGTCAGCATCATTTTGTTTGTGTCCACATTGTCAATCAAAACAATTCCGGGTATTTTTCCCTGTTCAAAAGTTCCGAATTTGTCTGCAATGCCGAGCGCTTCAGCGCTATTGACTGTTGCCCACGTTAATAATTCGTTAAGTTCAATATTTTTGAAATTATCCGAAATCGTAAGCAGTTCTTCTATTATCGAAAGATTTGTGTTTGACGACAAACTGTCTGTTCCTGTTGCAATTTTTGCATTTTTTCGTCTTAACATCTCAATCGGCGGCAAATGATTTTCGATATACAAATTCGATTGAGGGCAAAGCGTCCATGTTATATTTTTATTTGCCGACATTGCAAAATCGTAATCATTTTCGGATGTAAAAGTATTGTGAACAAGTAAAATTTTTATGTTTTTGTCAATATCATCCAACAAACGATGAATTGATGATTTTCCTGTCGGAGAAGGCTTGTCGGGCGTTGTCGATTGTTTGTAATATCTCAAAAAATCGCCTGAATTATTTTCAAAATATTCATTTTCGGCTTGCGTTTCCTGATTATGATACGATATGATTCCATATTTTTCGGCGCGGCGTTTTATTTCTGCAAACAATCTGTCGCACATCGAATACGGAGCGTGCAGCGTTGGCGAAATCGAGATTCCGAGCCGCCTGCCCAAATCTACAGTATTCTGATTTTTTTGCAAAATTGTGTCTGTTTCGCTTTCATTGCACGAAAAAGCCTCTACAAAAGTGTGATAAAATATTTTACTTTGTTTTTTCAGTTCAAACGTCAAATCACTGTTTGAAATATCGCCAACGGCAACAATACCTTGCAAATACATGAAATTATCGTAAAATTTTGCCGATTTAATTTGTTCCAACCTGTCGGCAAGGTTGCGGCGTTTCGATATTTCCGTTATAAAACCTGCAATTCCTGTGTGTTTTGGGATTGTATTTTTCAAATGCGACAGTTCCAAATGACAATGCGCATTTATAAATCCGGGGCATATTATTCCATCATAAAATTCAATATCGCTGCAAGTTTCGGTTTCTGAATATGTTGAAAGTTCCACTATTTTTCCTTCATCGTCTATTGTCAATACTCCGTTTTTTACTGGTTGCCTGTGTATTGGGAAAATATAACTTGCAGAAATTTTGCGCATTTGTTTAAAATTTTTTTATTCGTTTTTTAGAACGTTTACGGAATCCTGTTCTGTATTTTCGGCAATATCGTTCTGCAAATGCAATAATTTTTCGAGAAAATCATCAACGGTTTCGATATTTTCAAAATATTTATCCACTTTCGATGCAATATTTTCCATCGGAATGCGGAATTTATCAACAATATCTTTTATCGTATTCGGAAAATCCTTACCTTCAAGGTTTTTCACCATTGTTTCAAAACGCAGTTTTATGTTCTCGTAAATTTGAGTTATTGTTTCTTTTTGACGGGAATATATGCGCATTGATTTTTCGAACTTGTCGCGCGAGCATTTGTATTTATCGAAAATGGCTTTATATCTGACTATTGTGTCGGCATTTTGAATTTGATTTATGTTGGCAAGCGTATGCACAACGCCATCCGACAAATGCATTTCAAACAGCATGTCTTCGAGTTTCTGTTTATTTAGAATATCGTCTGTTTTGCAACTCGATAAAGCCATTATTGCTGTCGCAACGACTAATATTAATTTAATTTTCAACATCATTTCATCACAATTTGTAAATACAAAAGTACAATTTGCATTTCAATCTGCGAAATCGGAAGCAAAATAAAACATTTGTCATCTTATAAATCTTTTACCAGACAAATATCTGCGCAACTGTTGAATTTATATTATCTTTGCCGCCAAAATTATAAATAATGAGATTTTCAATATTACTTACAGGAATTTTATTTTTGTCGCACTATTTGGTATTTGCTCAGGCAGAAAACGTTTCGCAAAAGGTTTACAGTCAAGTTTCGGATGCCGAAAAATATTCTGTCAAAATAAACAAAAACGATTTGGAAGAAATTGTGAAAACGCTTTGTTCGCCCGAATTTGAAGGCAGACGTTTCGGTTCAGATGGCAACAAAAAGGCAATGGAATATATTAGATCAGAACTGCAAAAACGTAATATTTCAAAATCGAAAGGTAATTTGTATGAACAAATTTTTAAAGATAACGAAAAATACGGAATAAACATTATAGGATTTGTGGAAGGATATTTGTATCCCGACGAAAGCGTGATAATTACCTGTCATTACGATGGTCTTGGAACAGTTGACGGCACATTATTTGCAAGCGCCGACGACAATGCTACGGGAGTTGCCGCTCTTGTCGAAATTGCCGAAGCCTTTTCTGCTGCTGCAAACGACAATATATTGCCAAAACGTTCTGTCGTTTTCGTTGCTTTTGATGCAGGAAAACAAGGCTTGCTCGGTTCAAGAATATATTCCAAATATCCGATTAAATCTGTCGAAAAAACTCAAATATTACTTAACATGGACATGTTTGGACGCGCCGACTGTGGACTGAAAAAGGATGAACCAAATTATGTGTTTTTGCTTGGACACGATAAATTTCCTGCGTTTTTATTACATACAAACGACAGCATAAATGCTATTCACACTCATCTCAAAATTGAATATGATTTTTACAACAACAAGCAGATTTTTGATTTATTTTATCCTACATCCGATCATTATAATTTTACAGGTAAAGTTCCTGTTGTATTTTATACCGGCGGAATAAATGCTGATGTTCATTCGCAAAACGATACTCCTGATAAAATTTCTTATTCAACCCTTCGCAACAGGACATTGCTGGTTTTTTATACTGCGTGGATTTATGCAAACAGATAAGATAGTTTTTCTTTGAGAAGCAATTTTTTTTAATACAGAAATAATCTTTGCGCCTGAAAAACAAATCCTTCGGGTTTGAATATGAATAATTCCTTTGTTCGGCGTAGCGGAACGCTACGCCGAACAAAGGAACATTTTTTTACAGGATTTGAAATCTTAAAAAATGCATTAAACTATTTATTAACGTCAGCATTTTTTTTGTTGTCCATCAATGCATAAATAAGACAACCAATGCCAAACAAACCAGCCATACCAAACAAAATTAAAATTGCCATAATTATTTCCTCTTTTTATTAAGTAATAAAAAACCTGAAAGCGCAAGTATAAACACAACGCTTCCACCTGTTAACACAATCAGACTTACCGATATGTCTTCTTTCATTATTGCCGAAAGTACAGCGCCGCCAAATACCAGCTTTGATAAATCAATACAATATTTTCCTAATAATTATCTCATTCGTAGATACAAAGGTAAAATTTATTTCTGTAATTACAAAATAAAAACTAATGGGTTAATTCTTTTTTTGAAGCGCTATTTTTTTGCGCCTGAAAAACAAATCTTTCGGACTTGAATATGAATAAAGGAACATTTTTTTGCAGGGTTTGAAATCTTAAAAAATGCATGAAACTATTTATTAACATCAGCATTTTTTTTGTTGTACCATTGAACCTTGTTCCGAATCGATTGTATAAATGCCAAAATGCTCATTTTTGTATTCGGTAAAGTAAATTTTCTTTACTCCTCTTGCGCAAACATTCGAAACCATAAAATAAACCTCAAAAAAACTTGTGCAAGCAAAATATATATTATATTTGCAAAATACAAATCATAAAATAATGTTAGACAGATTAAAAATATAAAATAATTAAAAATACATTCTAATTTTAAAATACTAAATTTAGATTATCATGCTTTTTAACGAACCAGTTTTTGGACCAATACACAGCCGCCGACTTGGCATATCGCTCGGAATCAATTTGTTGCCGACAGAAAGCAAACTTTGTAATTTCGATTGCATTTATTGCGAATGCGGCTGGAATACAAAAGCCGAAAAGAAAAAATTCAATCTGCGAAACGAAATAAAAAAACATCTCGAATCGAGACTGAAAATCATGAAATCGGAAAACAAATATCCCGATTCCATAACCTTTTCGGGAAACGGAGAACCGACAATGCATCCCGAATTTGCGGAAATCATCGACGACACAATAATGTTGAGAAACAAATATGCGCCTGCGGCGAAAATTTCTGTTCTGTCGAACGCAACAATGATTGCAAATGCTAATGTTGTTGCCGCTTTGCTGAAAGTTGACAATGCAATATTGAAACTGGATTCTGGAATTGACGAAACGGCAAGGCTGATTAACAAACCGCAATTTTCGTATTCGATTGATAAAATAATCGAATACATGCAAAACCTAAAAAAACAAATGATTCTGCAAACAATGTTTTTGCGTGGAACTTACGATGGAAAAGACGTTGACAACACAACCGAAACAGAGATAAACGCTTGGCTTGATGCAATAAAAAGAATTGAACCGCGCGAAATAATGATTTATACAATCGACAGAAAAACGCCTGCTGACAATTTGCAAAAACTGAGTTTCGCCGAACTTGATAAAATTGCTGAACAGGTTCGAAAATTGGGATATAAAGCGCAGGTGGCAAAATAATTACGTATTTTTATTGATGAATTAAACAATATACAAATGAAAACAGTTGTTCAAAGAGTGTCGCAAGCATCGGTAACGATTGACGGAAACATAAAATCGCAAACAGGAAAGGGAATAATGATGCTTGTAAGTTTTGAAGAAAACGACACTGTCGAAGATTTGTCGTGGCTTGCAGCAAAGGTTTGCAAACTTCGCATTTTCGACGACAGCGAAGGCGTAATGAATCTGTCGGTACAGGATGTCGATGGCGAGATATTGATTGTAAGTCAGTTTACTTTGCACGCATCAACAAAAAAAGGAAATCGTCCATCGTATATAAAAGCGGCAAAACCCGAAATCGCAACTCCGCTTTACGAAAAATTTATCGAACTCGTAGAATTGGAACTTGGAAAACAGGCAAAAACAGGAACATTCGGTGCAGATATGAAAGTGGCGCTCATAAACGACGGTCCTGTAACAATAGTAATCGACACAAAAAATAAGGAATGAATCGCTTGTTGTTTGTTTGTCTGAACTGTATTTTTTTTGATTTGCATGATTAAAGGATTTTGTTTATTTGACAATCCAAGAATGAAGAGAAAACCTTTGCGTCCTTTGCGGTAAAAAAACATTAAACATAGAAACACAGTAGTTAGTCGTAGTCATAAGTCTGGATTAACTCCGTTGAGCTTCGGTTGCTTCACCCTGCGGGTTCGCAATGACGAATAAACAAACAAAAGGATGGGTTATTTTTATCTTTATAAATTCTTTACTTTTCAACAAACAAACAATTAAGAAGTAAGAGAAAACCTTTTGTGTCCTTTGCGTAGAACTTTGCGACTTTTGCGGTTAAAAAAAACATTAAACAATTAATAATTACGAGAACGGCATTTTGAACCTGTCGAAATGACAAACAAATAAATAAGCAAAAGAATGGATAACTTTTAACTTTACAAACAAATCAACAAAAAAAGACTTAACATAGTTAAAAAATTTGTGCGTTTAATAAAATGTTATACCTTTGCCCGCGTTTTTGGTAAAGGTATTCACATTGCGGGAATACATTAAAATGGGAATCGGGTGTAAATCCCGAACAGACGCGCTACTGTAAACTCTGCCAAAGTCTTTGAACAAGACTAAATCCACTGTTCAGTAATGAATGGGAATGTCGTTCAAAGATAGAGTAAGTCAGAAGAACTGCCAAAATTAGATACGTTAAAGGCTTTCGCGGATTAGAGTTTTTGACGAACTTGTAAAACTTTTATTAACGTGTATTTGGAATATAAAATAATGGAAATAAACACAGCCACAGCCGGCACATTGGAATCGGGTGATATCCTCGTCGAAATCATGCCCGCAAGACAAAAAGGTATAGAAATCATACTCGACAGCGCCGTTTCACATCAATTCGGGAAACAGATAAAACAGGTCATCTCACAAACTCTTTTAGAATTAAATATTACAGACGCAACAGTTCATGCAACCGATAAAGGTGCGTTAGACTGTACCATTCGTGCGCGTGTTACGACAGCAGCGTGCCGTGCAACAAAAACAGATGTCTGGGAATAATATTTTTCAATCAAACAATTTATGCAACAATTAAGAAGAACAATGATGTTTATTCCCGGCAATAATCCGGGAATGATGCAGGACGCCCACATATACGCGCCCGACTCCATAATGCTGGATCTCGAAGATTCGGTTACAATAGAAGAAAAAGACGCCGCTCGCCTGCTGATATACAACGCCCTGAAAAGTGTCGATTACGGAAAAACGGAAATGGTTGTCCGTATTAACCCGCTTGCTAGCCCTTATGGACATAAAGACGTACAGGCAGCTGTAAAAGCAGGCGCGCACGTCATAAGGATGCCGAAAACCGAAACTGCCGAAGAAGTTGTAGAACTTGAAAAAGTCATCGAACAGATAGAAACGCAGTCAGGATGCATTGGACGAACCAAAATTATGGCAGCCATCGAAAGCGCACAAGGCGTGATGAATGCTTTTGCAATCGCCGCTGCTTCCAAAAGAATGATGGGCATAGCGCTTGGCGCCGAAGACTATTGCGCCAACCTTAAAACGGCGCGTTCCAAAGAAGGCGCCGAATTGCTTTATGCTCGACAGACCATCGTTGTGGCAGCGCGGGCTGCCGGCATAGATGCATTAGATACAGTATATAGCGACCTGAATGATATGGATTCTTTCAGAGCAGAATTACAACTGATAAAACAGTTAGGATTTGACGGCAAGTCTATCATCAACCCAAGGCAAATAGAAATTGTAAATGAAATTTTCGCGCCAACGCAAAAAGAGATAGAAAAAGCCTGCGCTATCCTTGCTGGCATCAAAGAAGCCCAAAAGCGAGGTAGCGGAGTCATTGCCGTAAACGGGAAAATGGTTGACAGACCGGTGGTAATGCGGGCGCAACGCTGTATCGACCTCGCGATAGCATCAGGTATAATCACAAAAGAAGACATATTATGAATAAAATAGCAAACAGAACAAGGCAGATAGAAGCAATGGCTGAAAAGACAGGCTTTCCCGTGTATTCCGAAGGAAAAAATCCCTTGGAAAGAGGAAAGATTGCCACGCCGCGAATGGAATTACAGAAAGCAAGCCCCAAGTTGGTTTCGCTCGAAGATGCAATCCGTCTATCAGGATTGAAAGACGGTATGACCATTTCGTTTCATCACCATTTCAGAAGCGGCGACAAAGTCATAAACATGGTAGTAGATAAATTGGCAGAAATGGGATTTAAGAAACTGCATTTGGCAGCATCCAGCCTTATTGACGTACACGAACCATTGATAGCACATATTCGCAATGGTGTAATTTTCCGCATATCTACTTCCGGTTTACGCGGAGCGCTCGGCGCAGCTATTTCGCACGGACTGATGGATGAGCCGGTTATCTTCCGTTCTCATGGCGGACGGGCGGCGGCAATAGCCAGCGGCGATTTGCATATAGACGTCGCGTTTCTTGGCGCTCCCTCGTGCGATCCGCTTGGAAATGCTTGCGGATATGCGCAGAACGAAAATGTAAAATCTATCTGCGGCTCATTGGGATACGCGATGGTCGATGCGCAATATGCCGACAAAGTCGTAATCCTGACCGATAGCCTCGTGCCGTATCCGAACACGCCAAATTCAATCTCGGAACGTAATGTTGATTTTGTTGTAGAAGTTGATTCTATCGGCGACGCTGCCAAAATTTCATCCGGCGCTATTCGCGACAGTAAAAATCCCCGCGACCTTCTTTTGGCTCAGACTGCCGCAAAAGTAGTCATTAATGGCGGTTATTTCCAAAACGGCTTCTCGATACAGACAGGAACAGGCGGAGCGTCCCTTGCCGTGGTGAAATTCATCCGCGAAAAAATGATTGAAAAAAATATAAAGGCGAGTTTTGCACTCGGCGGAATTACCACGCACATGGTAAAATTGCACGAAGAAGGGCTTATCGAACGCCTGATAGATGTGCAGTCGTTTGACAGAGGCGCTGCCGAATCGTTAATCAATAACCGGATGCACAAAGAAGTTTCAGCCAACGAATATGCAAGTGCATTAGAAATCGGCTCTGCTGTACATTGGCTTGATATGGTTATTTTGTCGGCGTTGGAGGTTGACGTCAATTTCAACGCAAACGTGCTGGTCGGCAGCAACGGTGTGATACGGGGCGCTATCGGCGGACATCCTGATACGGCAGCCGGTGCGGCGCTGTCTATCATCGTTTGTCCCTTGTTGCGAGGGCGCATCCCATGCGTGGTTGACGAAGTTACAACGTTAATAACGCAGGGAACAAGCGTTGACGTCATTGTTACCGATTACGGTGTTGCGGTTAATCCCAATCGTCCTGAAATCGCCGAACGTCTGAAAGCCGCACGCATCAACATTGTCCCGATAAACGCTTTGAAAGAAAAAGCCCGAAAAATCATCGGCGATGCCGACCCCTTGCCCTTTGGCGAAAAAACAGTCGGTATCGTGATGAACAGAGACGGCTCAGTGATGGATGTTATCAGGAATATTGAAGATAAATAATCGTCAAAAATGGAAGTATCTTTGCAGGAACTGCTCGAAAGTCGGGACAACAGACAGGCTAAACAACGCGTGTTGATAAAACAATATCGCCAACCGCTCATCAGCCTCACTGTTGTTATGCCCGGAAAGGTGAAAAGAAATGCGCACACGCTTTTTCTTTCGCAGCAGGCTGTTGATGCAATACGGCAAAAAATGGGAAACGTTATCATTACTTTTAACGAATACGATTTGAAAACAGGATACGAAGCCCTGTTTGTTGTCCGTACAAATGTGCTCGAAACGAAAAAGATAACTTGTCTGATTGAAGATGAACATCCCTTGGGACGTTTATTTGATATTGACGTAATTACGGAAGAAGGTCTTCCGCTTTCGCGTGAAGACGCTGGATATCGTCCGCGCAAGTGCCTGCTCTGTAACGAGGATGCACGTGTCTGCATACATAATCGGGCGCACGCATCAGCCGATATCCAGCGTAAAATTCAAGAAATGATAGAAAAATATATGATCATCAATGTTTGAAAATGTTGAAATAAGAGAACTGCTCCTGTCCGTCAAGATGATACGCAAGAAAGTTGAACGATTTCTTCAGGAAAACGGATTAGCGTTGGACGAAATGGATTATTATGCAGGCATTTTCAGTGAAAACGAAATGCTTGCCGGCGGCGGTTTTTACGGTAATGTAATGAAATGTATCGCCGTGGCGTCAGCTGCAAGAGAGTCCAATTTGACAAATAAACTTGTTTCACATCTTCGTTCAATCGGGCAAAAACGGGGCTTCAAAAATATTTTTGTCTTTACCAAGCCCGAAAACGAAAGCATTTTCAAAAGTCTGGCATTTAATATCGTAGGCAGAGCGGCAAAAGCCATTATCCTTGAAAGCAATCCTTACGGTATTTCGGACTATTGCAATACTCTTTCTCAAAGCAGGCGGAAAGGAGTTAATGGCTGCATCGTTATGAATTGCAACCCAATGACGCTGGGACACCGCTATTTAGTAGAAGAAGCCGTCAAGATGGTTGATACCTTGCATATAATCCTTGTGGAAGAAGATCGATCGGAATTTTCGTATTGCGACCGACTGCAAATGGTAAAAGCAGGTGTTGCCGATTTGAAAAATGTCATGGTCCACGAAGGCGGAAAATATGTTATATCATCGGCTACTTTTCCAAACTATTTCATCAAAGAGGTCAGCGACATATCCCAAACACAAATGGAACTGGATCTGGATATTTTTACATCCTGTATCGCTCCGGCACTTGGTGTCAGCATCCGCTTTGCCGGAACAGAAAAGAATGATAAGTTGACAGGCAGATATAATGAGATGATGAAATCAATATTGCCAGCCAAAGAAATCGAATTTCGAGAAATAAAACGTCTTCAGCACGATGGTAAAGATATTAGCGCAACATCGATAAGAGCGTATATAAAAACGTTTCAACTGCAAAAAGCGCTGGCATTAGCGCCGCAAACAACACAACCTTTTATCGTTGCTCAATGCGCCAAAGCGTTGTCTGCAACTGCTGCCAATGCGCTGTATGAAGAACTGAAGACAACGCCAAAGCCCGGATTAGTGGATTTGGATGATAATGGCGCTCACGGGGATATGACGTATGACTTAATGCGCACAAGCATTGGAGCAATATCTCCTTATTTTGAACAATTAGCAAAAACAGGAATGGAATATGCAGGCAAGCCTGTCGAAGATGTTTTTCTCAAAATACGCGAAATCGGCATTAACGCTGAAAAGGCTATGCTTGCCGCAACAGGAGGCGTAAACACGCATCGGGGAACCATTTTTGCTATGGGCTTGTGCGTTGTTGCCGTAGCGCTGCTTCTGGCGAGTGGCGAGGCATTAACCCTCGAAAAAATCTCTGAAATGATTTCAACTATTGCCGTCCATTTTGAAAGACAAACCGACAGCAATGGCGGAAAAGCATATCAAAAATACAACATCAAAGGCGCCCTGGATAATGCCCGTGATGGATACAACCTGCTTACAACCGTTTTGCCGTCTTATATGGAAATACTCAAAAATGGCGAGGACAGGAATAATGCCAATCTTAGGATATTGTTGCTTATAATATCCTTGTTGGACGACAGCAATGTCTATCATCGGAAAGGCGCTGAAATAGCAACAGAGGTTAAGACGAGCGCTTTTGAATTATACAGAAACTACAATATAGAAAAAGTCCGCGATCTCAATATGTATTTCATTCAAAACAATATCAGCCCAGGCGGAAGCGCTGATATGCTTTCTGTGATTATTTTTTTAGAAAATATATTAAATAACAAAACCCTACATAAAATTAAAAACAATGATTAGATTAATCAAAAATGGCGTCTATTTACTGAATGGCAAAGACGTAGTAAACCCGAAAGAGGGTATGCCCGCTACCAGTGAGGCGCGTGAAAAAACAATTACTTATACAATTCTGCGCCAACACAACAGGTCGCATGACAAAACGAAGATGCAAATAGGCTTTGACGCCTTGATGTCGCACGATATTACATACGTCGGCATCATACAAACGGCGCGTGCCAGCGGTCTGAAAGAGTTTCCGATTCCGTATGCGATGACGAACTGCCACAACTCTCTTTGTGCCGTAGGAGGAACCATCAACGAAGATGACCACGTTTTCGGACTTTCGGCGGCAAAAAAGTATGGCGGAATTTACATTCCTGCCAATCAGGCTGTCATTCACCAGTACGCACGCGAAGCTATTGTAAAGTGCGGCGCAATGGTTTTAGGCTCCGACAGTCACACACGTTATGGTTCGCTCGGATGCATGGGAGTTGGCGAAGGCGGAGGCGAGCTGGTAAAACAACTGTTGTCTAACACATGGGATATAAATGCTCCGGAAGTGATTTTGGTTTGGCTTGAAGGCAACGTCAAAAAAGGAGTCGGACCTCACGACATTGCCATGTCGATGGTAAAAGCGGTTTTTGACAATGGCTTTGTCAAAAATAAAGTACTTGAATTTGCCGGTCCCGGAGTGAAAAACTTACCCATAGATTTTCGCAACGGCATTGATATTATGACTACCGAAACCACCTGCCTCAGTTCTATATGGATCACCGACGACGTAGTTAAAGAACATTACGACACACATTTGCGGTCTGGTGATTATAAAGAATTGAAGCCCGGCGATATTGCATGGTACGATGGTATGATAAGCATTGACCTTTCTACGGAAGAAGCGATGATAGCCTTGCCGTTTCATCCTTCCAATGCATTTACCATTAAAGAACTGAATGAAAATCCGATGGATATTATCAAAAAAGTTGAAAAAGACGCCAAAGAACTTTTTGGCGACCAGATTGATTTTGACCTTGCAAATAAGATTGTCAACGGGAAGATAGTAGCAGATCAGGGTATCATTGCCGGTTGCGCCGGAGGCACCTACGACAATCTGTGCGCAGCAGGAGCAATCCTCAACGACAGGTCGATAGGTAACAACTATTTCACCATGTCGGCATATCCACAAAGTACGCCTGTTTATATGGCGATAACGCGCAACGGAATAACCGAAAAATTGCTTGAAGCAGGCGTCGTTGTCAAACCTGCATTCTGCGGTCCGTGCTTCGGCGCAGGCGACGTTCCTTCAAACAACGGCTTAAGTATTCGTCATACGACGCGGAATTTTCCCAACAGAGAAGGCTCAAAACCCAATCAGGGACAAATATCGTCGGTAGCGTTGATGGACGCCCGGTCAATTGCCGCAACCGCTGCTAACGGCGGTGCGCTTACTCCCGCTACCGATATGGAATACGACAACAGACACGGCAAATATATCTTTGATGGCAAAATATACGAAAAACGAGTATATCAGGGCTTCGGCAAGGCAAACCCGCAGGAAGAGTTGAAATTCGGACCCAATATTACCGACTGGCCAAAAATGTATGCAATGGAAGAGAATATGTTGCTGGAACTTGCAGCCGTCATTCGGGATGCGGTAACAACAACCGACGAGTTGATTCCTTCGGGAGAAACTTCAAGCTATCGTTCAAATCCGTTAAAGCTGGCAGAATTTACGCTTTCAAGGCGTGTTCCTGAATATGTCGGGTTGAGCAGACGCATTAAAGCGCAGGATATGGAACGGCGAGAGAAAAATGCTCCGCAAAATATACTGGATGTCTTGGCTAAAGTCGGCAATGCTGACGAGCTGGTAAAAAATACTTCTTTCGGTTCGTGCGTGTTCGCTAATAAGCCGGGCGACGGTTCGGCTCGCGAACAGGCGGCTTCCTGCCAGAAAGTATTGGGCGGCGACGCCAATATCTGTTACGAATATGCTACCAAACGTTATCGCAGCAATTGTATCAACTGGGGTATCGTGCCGTTTACCATTGCTTCCGAAACAACATTCAACTGTCAGGCGGGCGATTACGTGTTTGTTTCCGGCATTAAACAGGCGATTGAAAACGGTATCGAAGAGATTCCGGCAAAGATAATCAATGGAAATAACGTAACCGACATTACACTCTTTGCCAAAAACCTGACCACGGAAGAGAGAACTATCCTTTCAAACGGATGTTTAATGAATTATTATGCAATTAAAAATCAAAATAATTAAAAGAAAGTTATGATAAAAAAAATTCAAATGATCACGCCATTAGTAGAAATGGATGGCGATGAAATGACCAGAATTATCTGGCAATTACTGAAAGACGAGCTTATTCTGCCATACGTAGATTTGAAGACGGAATATTATGATCTCGGTCTTGAAAAAAGAGATGAAACCAACGATCAGATTACCGTTGATGCGGCGAAAGCAACCCAAAAATATGGCGTAGCCGTAAAGTGCGCTACAATCACGCCCAACGACCAGCGGATGACAGAGTACAGTCTCAAAGAGATGTGGAAAAGTCCCAACGGCACGATTCGTTCTATTCTGGATGGCACCGTTTTTCGTGCGCCTATCACGATAGCGAGCATCAAACCTGCTGTGAGAAGCTGGAAAAAGCCGATTACTATCGCGCGTCATGCATACGGCGATGTTTATAAGGGCGTAGAAATCAAAACCGATGAGCCGGGAGTGGCATCGTTGGTGTTTGTGGGGAACAGTGGAAAGAAAACAGAAGTAGAAATCCAGAAATTTACCGGCAACGGAGTTATTCAGGGAACGCATAACACCGAAAAATCCATTCGATCGTTTGCCCACGCCTGTTTCAAATTTGCATTAAGCACGAAGCAGGACTTGTGGTTTTCGACCAAAGACACGATTTCAAAAAAATATGACGGGTTCTTTAAAGCCGTTTTTGAAGAAGTGTATCAGGATTACAGAGAAGAATTTGAAAAAGCGGGACTGGAATATTTTTACACCTTAATAGACGATGCCGTGGCACGTGTTATTCGTTCTGAAGGCGGCTATATCTGGGCTTGCAAAAACTACGATGGCGATGTGATGAGCGATATGGTTTCGACCGCATTCGGCTCATTAGCGATGATGACCAGCGTGCTTGTCAGTCCCGACGGAAAATACGAATATGAAGCCGCTCACGGAACCGTAACCCGTCATTATTACAAATACCTGAAAGGAGAAGAAACATCTACCAATCCGGTAGCAACAATTTTCGCATGGTCGGGGGCGTTTCGCAAGCGCGGAGAATTAGACAGTCTTCCAGAACTGGTCAAATATGCCGATTGCCTGGAAAAAGCCTGTTATGAAACGCTTAATGACGGCATAGTAACCAAAGATCTTGTAAATTTGCTGGAAGGAATAAGCCCCAAGTCGGTAAATACAACGGAATTTATAAAGGAAATAAAAGCGCGTCTGGAAAGGCTTTTATAATTAAAATCGGTGTAATAGACATTTTTTAGGCTAAATATGTCCCTCAAGAGTTCAAGTGGACAAAATTTAGGCTGTTTTTTCAAAACCTGTTATTTAGGGCAAAAATCAGCGTAATTTTGCACCGTC
>JAISYZ010000220.1 GCA_031269545.1 Prevotellaceae bacterium | reverse complement strand
GAACTCCCGAATTCAGTTTGGGAACTCCCAAATTCAGTTTGGGAACTCCCGAATTCAGTTTGGGAACTCCCGAATTCAGTTTGGGAACTCCCAAATTCAGTTTGGGAACTCCCAAAATCTGATTTTTTCGTCAATTTTCCGGATATTTTCGTCAACATTTCGGATGTTTACATCAACATTTTGGCTTATGTGCAATATATAACAATTCGGACGCATCCAAACGGTAGCGGACAATCTGTTCGGGATTTAAATATTTTGTTATATCGAAGTTTTCGACTTCAAATCCTGCCGCTTCAAGTCGTTGCGAATAGTCCCGTCCGTATAATCTTACATGATCGTACTGTCCAAATGCTTTTTCACGTTCTTTCGGGTCTGTAATGCTTTTATCTTCGTAAGTAGCTTGTCGCTGTGCGTCAATCGGCACCTGCAGTATTGCCCAGCCGTCGGGTTTAAGCACACGATACAGTTCTTTCATTGCAGCAAAATCATCTTCGACATGTTCTAACACGTGATTGCAAAAAACTGCATCATACGAATTGTCGGCGAGAGGAATTTTCATAATGTCGAAATGCATGTCGGCAATGGGAGACAGCAAATCGGCTGTATTATAATCGAGATTTTTGCATTTTTTGAAACGCGAAATAAAAGGCTGTTCGGGCGCTACATGCAACACTTTCATATTATCATTAAAGAAACGGCTAAAATCTTTTAAATACAGCCATATCAAACGATGGCGCTCTAACGATAAACATCCGGAACAAAGTCGATTGGAACGTCCCTTGTTGCCGTAAGGTAAAAAAGAACGGAAACGCTTGCCGCATATCGGACATTCCACCTTACGACCGTAATAAAACGGACGCACCAAAGCGACAAAAAGAAATGAAAAACGAATAAGCACAGGACGCGGTATGCGCTTAACAAAAAATTTAATTAATTTATTCATTATTTTTAGTTTGTTTGCCATTGCACAGAATCTTTATATCATTCAAAATGCAAATGTAATAATTTTATTTTTGTCCGAAACATTTATAAAATTCGGTTAACAGCGACAATATCGCAATAATAAAAATCAAATGATAATGTAAAAATTATCAATATAATACAGATAATTATCAAAACAGTATTTTTTGAATTTTATAAATATCAAAATAATTTAACATTATATTGAACAGGATATTTTATTAAAAACCTTATTTTTGTAAAAATTATTATGTTATATGAAAAAAATTTATTTTTTATTTCTGATATGCGCCTTTGTTGCGTGTAAACATTCGACAAAAATCCCAAACGTTGATAATATTAATATCGATATACAGATTGTAAGGTTCGATAAAGATATTTTTTCGATAAATGATATGGCAGTTTTACATGAAAAATATGGCAGTTTTTTTGATAATTTTTGCGATTATGTTCTTGGCATAGGACGTCCCGACAGCGCAGATTTTCAAAGCAATTTCATCAAATTTCGCAACGACAGTATCGTAATGCTTGCCCAAGCCAAAGCAGCGGAAATATTGAACAGCTACGAGCAAACTTTGAATAAAGAACTGACTCAGGCATTTAAATTCTACAAATATTATTTTCCTCAAAAACACATTCCGCAAATCTACGTTTACACATCAGGATTTAATCCTTCGCTTATAATCGACCAGAATATTATAGGCATTGGCATGGACAAGTTTTTAGGCAGCGACGAAGATATTTATAAAAACCTCGGATTCAGCAAATATCTTGTGCAAAACATGCGAAAAGAACTGATTGCCTGCGAAGTTATGGGCGCTGTCGGCATGGACGAATTTCCGTTAGAAAGTACACATTATACGTTGATAGAAAAAATGATTTATGAAGGAAAAATTCTGTATTTCAAACAGCGTTTATGCCCGCGAATGTCTGAAAATGATTTGTTCGGGTTCGGCAATGAAAATATGGAATTTTGCAAAAACAACGAGCGCCAAATGTGGTTATATCTTGTCGAAAATAAACTTTTGTATTCGGATAATTACACTGTTATTACAAAATTTACCGAAGATGCTCCGTTTACATACGATTTTTCACAAGAATCGCCAGGAAAAGCCGCAAACTGGACAGGATTCAGAATAGTGGAACAATACGTCAATAATACGGATACAAGTCTTGACAAACTTATGAATGAAACCGCTTACGACAAAATATTACGCGAATCAAAATATAATCCGAAAGATTAATTTGCAATTTAATAATTTATGGCTCTTACATGTTTTCAAATACTTTACCGAATAATAATTCCTCCTGTTTTGCGTCATTTTTTCCATCTGTTGTGTCAACCTGCGATGGGACAATATTAATCCATTAAAAATAATTTTTGCAGATGATAAAGATAATTTTGATATATTTGCATTCGTAAACCATTTTACAGTTATGAAATCGAAAATAAAAAATATTATATTAGCGCTGTTTTTTGCGACATTAACGACACAAACGTTTTCACAGGAATTGTTGCCTACGCTCAACGCTCTTACCATTGCGCCCGATGCGCGTTCGGCATCTATGGGCGATGCCGGAACGGCAACATCTGCCGATGTAAATTCTCAACACTGGAACGCCTCAAAATACATTTTTTTGCAACAGAACGGAGGCGTTGGCTTGTCATATACACCATGGTTGAAATCGGCAACAAGCGACATTTACATAACATATTTGTCGGGATTTTATAAATACAGCAAAAATGAATCAATCAGCGCATCATTAAGATTTTTTTCGCTTGGAAATATTGATTTTTATACCGATAATTACGAATTTCTGCAAACGGCGCGCCCCAATGAATTTGCATTTGATGTTTCGTATGCTCGGCGATTAGGAAAAAACATGTCGGGAGCAATAACTTTCAGATATATAAATTCGACCAAAATATCAATACAAAATACAGTTCCTGCGATAGAACACACATCCAACATTGCCGCCGATATTGCGTTTTTTTATCAAAAACCAGTCAATTTTTCATTTGCACCTAAATCAGAATTGGCTTTTGGCGCTACAATATCAAATCTCGGAACGAAAGTAAATGTTTCGGACAGCATAGATTATTTTTTGCCAATGAACATCAAATTCGGAGCGCGTATCACGTTTAATTTTGATAACGTTCATTTCCTGTCGCCTGTAATCGAATTTTACAAATCGCTTGTACCGAGCAATTACAAATATGGAAATTCATCGGTATTGTCGGCTGCTGCGCATGGCATTACAAGCGACCTGTCGAAAATAATATGGATATTGGGAGCGGAATATTCGTATAAAAATCAGATTTATTTCCGTGCCGGCTATCATCACGAGTCGAAGGCAATAGGCAATAATTCGTATATCACTTTCGGCGCAGGCATAAAATATAAAAATCTTGATTTTGCCGCATCATATCTTTTTGTAACCGACAATCGCAACACACTTCTCGACAACACATATCGGCTTTCAATTGCCATTGCTTTCGGCAACAGCAGAAACAACTGGTACGATTACGATTTGTAATTAGTTATTCCTTAAAAGCAAAATTCCCAGATACAAAAATTAATAACCATGTATTTCAAACCTAACAGGTTTAAAACTTCTTATAAATCATTAGATGGATAATTGTCAATGAAAATGTCGTCATTATTCCCAAATCTTTCAGACAAAACATTTGTTTCTGCAAAAATCACTTTTTAAGGAGCGATAATTTAGTGATTTTTAAAAAGAGCAATATTCACAATCAATCAGTTCCACATTTTTTTCATCGTTGCAGTCGTCAAGCAGTTGTGCAATGCTTTTGTGCAGCGATGGATGAACGAAGTCGGGCGCTATTTCAGCCAATGGCTGTAAGGCAAATCGGCGGTTTTGTATTTGCGGATGCGGAATTGTAAGCCGTTGAGTTTCGATTATTTTATCGTCATAAAAAAGAATATCAATGTCAATAATGCGCGATTGATATTTGTCGGCTGTTTTATTAGAGCGTCCGAGCATGAGTTCTATTTTTTGCGTTATGTCAAGAATTGCAAAGACATCCAAATCGGTTTCGACAGCAATTACCCTGTTGAAAAACATCGAATCGGAAACGAAACCCCAAGCCTCGGATACATAAAACGATGACTCGACAAGAATTTTGCCGATTTCGTTTTCGACAAGATGACAGGCATCATCTATATGTTTTTTTCTGTCGCCGATATCAGAGCCGAAAAGAAAATATATTATTGATTTTTTCATTTATCGTTTTATCGCCGCTCACATTAATCCGAGTTCCAGCATGGCTTCTTCTGTCATCATGCTTTTGTCCCAGACGGGTTCAAAGGTTAATTTCACGATTACATCCGACACTTCGTCTATTGCCTTGACGCTGCTGTAAACATCGCCGACAAGTTCATCTGCCATTGGACAGTTAGGCGCTGTGAGCGTCATTGTTACTTTTACAACTTTATTGTCGTCAACAAGTATTTCGTATATCAATCCTAAATCGTAAATATTTACGGGAATTTCAGGATCATACACATTTTTTAAAACTGTTACTATTTTTTTTTCGAGTTCAATCATATTTTATTTTTTTTGAACGCTTGCAAAAGCAAGCGCATAAAGTCGCATTTGTTTAATCATTGCCAGCAAACCGTTTGCGCGTGTCGGCGAAAGGTTTTCATGCAAACCTGTTTTGTCTATGAAAAACAAATCGGCATTTATTATTTCTTCCGGTTCGTGTTCGGACATTACGCTAACGAGCAGAGAAATAATTCCTTTCGTAATAATTGCATCGCTGTCGGCTGTATAAATAATTTTTCCATCAACATATTCGGCATCAATCCACACGCGCGATTGACAACCTTTTATAAGATGCTGTTCGGTTTTTCTTTTTTCGTCAAAAGGAGGAAGTTTTTTGCCGAGTTCGATAAGATATTCATATTTATCTATCCACTCGGTAAAAACAGAAAATTCTTCGATTATCTGATTTTGCTTTTCGTTTACAGTCATTTTCAAATAATTATTTAATTAATCATCCACAAAGTTACCACAAAATCATTAACAGACAAAAAAATGATTAATGATTATTTGTTGATTTGTATATCATAGCACGGAGCGAAGCCAGTCCAGAATATTGACAATTTACAAAATTACATGCCACACAGAATAAAATGATACAATTTTTTGTTTGATAAAATTCAAAAATTTCGCCAAATTATATTAAAAAATCGCTGTTTTGCATGGTTTTGAATCAAGATAATTGTTTTGTAATACAAACGTAATATAAATGTAACATATTATCGCTTATTTTGTCGAAAATTATAAAACAAAATCAATAATGAGCGAAATTTATATTTTTATCGTCATAGCGCTTGTCCTGCTTGCTGTATCCGACTTAATTGTCGGCGTTACAAACGATGCAATTAACTTTTTAAATTCGGCGCTTGGCGCAAAAGTATCTTCACGCATGGTTATTCTGTCTGTTGCGTCAGTTGGAATTTTGATTGGAACGCTCACATCAAGCGGAATGATGGAAGTCGCCCGCAGCGGTGTGTTTTATCCGGCTCAATTTACTTTCAACGAAGTAATGTTGCTGTTTCTGGGAATGATGCTGGGCGATGTAATACTGTTGAATGTTTACAATTCGCTTGGATTGCCGACATCTACAACCGTTTCGATGGTTTTTGGACTTTTGGGCGCTGCTGTTGCCATTGCCCTGCATCACATCAGTATCGAAAACAGTTTATCGCTGTCCGATATTTCACATTTCATCAATTCGGGACGGGCAATGGTCATTATTTCGGCAATACTTATTTCTGTTGTTGTCGCTTTTGTTGGAGGAATTGTGATAATGTATGTTTCGCGGCTTATTTTTTCGTTTCGCTATCACAAAATGTTTGCCAAATACGGCGCAATGTGGTGCGGAATATCTGTTGCCGTGATTATTTATTTTACCGTTTTCAAAGGATTGAAAAGTTCGGGACTTATTTCGGCTGATACTTTGAACTTTGTGAACAATAATATTTACATGGTTCTGTTTGGAACCTGGGCGGTATGCAGCATTGTGCTTTTTGCCATGCAGCGAATGAAAATAAATATTCTGAAAATAACAATTCTTGCCGGAACATTTGCGCTTGCGCTTGCATTTGCAGGCAACGATCTTGTCAACTTTATCGGAGTTCCGCTCGCCGGCATCGATTCGTTCAATACAGCGCAAAATGCAGGAACTGCCGACATAACGATGGAAAGCCTGATGCAACCTGCAAATGCAAACTTTTTTATTCTTTTTGCCTCGGGCATAATAATGGCGCTGACTTTATTTTTCTCAAAAAAAGCAATGCACGTTGCCGAAACAGAACTGAAATTATCATCGCAAAACGAAGGTGAAGAACGATTCGGCTCTACCGTTTTTTCTCGTTTTCTTGTACGTTTCGCATTAAATATGAATAATCTTTACAACAGAATAATACCAAAATCAGTACAAAGAAAAATATCAACCCGCTTTGAGCAGTTACCCGAAGTGGAACGTGGAAACGCATTTTACGATTTGATAAGAGGAACAGTCAATCTGACGGCTGCCTCAATTTTAATATCATCGGCAACGGCGCTCAAACTTCCGCTTTCTACTACTTACGTCATATTTATGGTTGCAATGGGAAGTTCGCTCGCCGACCGCGCCTGGGGACGCGAAAGCGCAGTATATAGAATTACAGGCGTGATGACTGTTATTTCGGGCTGGTTTATTACCGCTTTCGGCGGATTTATAATTGCTTTTACCGTTGCAAGTCTTTTGATTTGGGGAGGAAACATTGCTGTTATAGTTGTTACTTTGTCATGTTTTTATATGCTTGTTCACAACAATTTTATCTCGAAGAAAAACAAAAATAAAAATTATGCAAAAGAGATATTTGATGGCAAGCCCGAAGATGCGGAAACGGCAAGTAATATTTTGGATGACAGTGTAAATGAGATATGCAGTATTTTGAGTCATATCACAAAAATATATAACCGAACATTAGTGGCAACATTCAAAGAAAATCGAAAAGTATTGAACGAAATGGTTGTCGAATCAAACAAACTCTATCTGCAGTCGCGACACCGCAAATATGAGATTTTGCCCAAATTAAAGCATTTCCGTAATTCTGAAATTAATTCGGGATATTTTTATGTGCAGATAGTTGATTATTTGTCGGAAATTACAAAAGCGATATTGCATATCACACGTCCCTGTCTTAATCATATCAACAACAGCCACGAAGGATTGAACAAAGAGCAGGTAGTTGATTTAATGAAAATAAACGATGCTGTCGAAAAGATTTATATAAAGATAAACGAAATGCTGAGCACAAAGGATTTCAGCGAACTGGATTCGATTTTGGAAATGCGCGACAGTCTGTTTGTGATAATTGCCGATGCCATCAAAGATGAATTGAAGCGCGTGCAAATTAACAAATCAAAAACGAAAACAGGCATGCTGTATCTTACAATTTTAAACGAAACCAAAACGCTTGTACTGCAAGCACGAAACCTGCTGAAATCGCAAAAATATTTTCTTGAACAAACAAAAAAACCGTAAATGCAGAGAGCAATTAAGAATTAATAACAAAGGGCGAAAAATGGTTAAATCTTCACCCCTTGTTATTTTTTTATTTTATTTTCTTTGTTATTCTCTTATTAATTATTAATTGTTAATTATTAATTATTAATTGTTAATTATTAATTGTTAATTATTAATTGTTATCACTCACATTCGCAGGGGAGGCTGTAGTCTATTTCGTAAGCGCC
>JAISYZ010000176.1 GCA_031269545.1 Prevotellaceae bacterium | reverse complement strand
TTGTGCAAAATGTTTTTAAGAAATTTATTGACACTTGTTTTTTTCTTAATTACCTGTTTTACTTTACCTACAGCAAAATTTGCACATGCAAAAGACTGTTAATCCGTTTTCAGCATCTTTACAACTTCGTCAACAGGTAATGCTTCTACTTTTTTGCCATTAAATCCGGTCGTGGTTTCTGCGGCAAAAAGCGAATTCCATATGGCAAAATATTCCAAAACATGCGCCGGCACAAGCATACTGCTTATCACTGAATTGATTTGTTCGGCACACGGACGTTCTAATTTCTTGCGTCCCATTATTCTTCTGATTTTTATAGAGGTCAAAAGTACTCAAAAAAATTCAATAGCACCTCAAAAAAAGAATTAACCAAAATTGCGAATAAGCCAAATTTTGAACAGCCGATACAGGAAGCGTGATTTAAATAAAATTATACCTTTTTTAAAATTTTTTAATTGTTTATAATATTTGTTTTGTGATAAGTCGAATAAAAATTTTACCTTTGCAGGTTCAAAGTATATAATTTTTTAATAAAAAATGAAAATAATAATAAATATAGCCGTTTTGTTTGTTGCGATTGTGGCGCTGTCGTCGTGCAGCAAGTATGAAAAACTTTTAAAAAAATCGGACAACGAAACCAAGTACAAATTGGGAATGGAGTGTTACGAAAAAGGTAAATATCGTTACGCAACTAAATTTTTTGAGCCTGTTTTGCTTTATTTAAGAGGAACGGAACGCGATGACAGCGTAAACTTTTATTTTGCCAAAGCATATTATTTGTCGGGCGATCCTTACACTTCTGAATATTATTTTGACATGTTCAAAAGAACTTTTCCGCGCAGCGCCTTTGCCGAAGAGGCTACATATTTATATGCAGCATGTCTTTATTCGCAGTCGCATCGTCCAGAACTTGACCAAGTTCCGACTATAAAATGCATAACTGCATTGAATGAATATCTTTACACGTTTCCAAACGGAAATCCCGAACACAGAAAAAAAAGTGAAGATGTGTTGAAAGAGTTGGACCAGCGATTGGTTGACAAGTCGTTTATGGCGGCAAAATTGTATTTCAAAATAGAAGATTACCGTTCGGCTATGGAATCATTTAAAAATCATTTGAAAGATTATCCCGATTCAAATCATCGCGAAGAAGCGTTGTTTTTGACTCTCAAATCGAGTTATCTTTACGCTACTCACAGCAAATACGATAAACGCAGAGAGCGTTATCAGAACACTATCGACGAGTATTTGAACTTTACAAGCGAATTTCCAGTGTCGAATTACAAAAAAGAAGTTGAAAACATGTATGCAGTTGCCGTAAAAGCAACTCAATTCGGCAACAGACCATCGAAAGATGAAAATCAGGAAAAAACAAACGAATAATTTAAATATTATAAATATAAATATGGAAAAAAGAAAAGCAATTTTGACCACACAAACGCGGAACATTACGGATTTGTCGAGCAAAACAAATAATATCTACGAAACCGTGATGATTATAACAAAACGCTCAAATCAAATTTCAGCAGAGCAAAAACAGGAATTAAGCCGCCGACTCGAAGAATTTAATTCTATGGGCGATACAATCGAAGAAGTTTTTGAAAATCACGAACAGATAGAAATTTCAAAATACTACGAAAAACAGCCAAAACCGACACTTCTGGCGATAGACGAATTTCTGAACGAAAGGATTTATTATCGATATGTTGAGAAGAAAGAGAAGGAGAAGGAAAAGGAAAAAGAGAAGGAAAAAGAAAATTCAAAAAACAGTTAATTATTGTTGCTATTAATCCCCAAAAAAACGTAAATGCCATGCAAAAAACACTAATTTCATTATGTCTGATTTTTACGGCATTGACGTGCAATGCACAGGAATTGTTTTGTAGAATAAGCGTATCGTCTCAACGGATACAAGGCTCTACAAACCGCACCATTTTCAGTACTTTGCAACAGTCGTTGTACGAATTTGTGAATAACACAAACTGGACAAATCATGTTTACACTCAACAGGAACGAATTGAATGTTCGATGTTTATAAATATTACAGAAGAAATAAATTCAGGCGAGTTTAAAGGCACAATGCAAATACAGTCGCAGCGTCCTGTTTTCGGCTCGTCGTATCATACTGTAATGCTTAATTTTTCGGACAACGATATTCAATTCAAATACAACGAGTACGACAAGATAGAGTTTAACGAAAACACGCACACATCAAACCTGTCGGCGCTTATAGCGTATTATGTGTATTTGATTATAGGACTGGATTACGATTCGTTTTCGCCGCGCGGAGGCACTGAATATTTTCAGAAAGCGCAAAAAATAGTATCGAATGCGCAAAACGAAATAGGTCCGGGCTGGAAAGCATTCGACGGCAACAGACGCAACAGATACTGGATTGTCAATAATATTCTTAATTCGCGTTACAGCAATGTTCGTTCCGCTTATCACATATATCACCGTTTGGGAATGGACAGACTGTCGGAGCGTCCGAGCGAAGCGCGTGAACAGGTTTCGCAGGCATTGACAGAAATACAAAAAGTTTTTCGCGACAAACCCGATCCGTATCTTACTTATTTGAAACTCTTTTTTGATGCGAAAGCCGATGAAATTGTAAATATATTTTCGCAAGGACCAATGCCCGACAAAGTGCGTGTTTACAATATTCTTGCCGAAGTTGACAATCCAAACGAATCAAAATATAAGGCTATAAAAGAATCGACAAGCGAGTTTTAGCAATGTATTTTCGAATATAAATTTCAAAATATAAACATATAAGCCGATATGCTTAAATCAATAAATATCGAAAACTATGCAATAATCAATTCATTGCAAATTGATTTCGATAAAGGTTTGAGTATAATTACAGGTGAAACAGGCGCTGGCAAATCAATTTTACTCGGAGCCTTATCGTTGGCGCTGGGACAGAGAGCCGAAACAAATGTCATAAAAAATCCCGATAAAAATTGTGTTATTGAAGCCGCTTTTCAACTCGATGAGAAAAGATTTAAATCTGTTTTTGAAGATAACGATGCGGAATTTGACAAATATTCGGTTTTTCGCCGTATAATAAACAGCAACGGCAAATCGCGAGCATTTATAAATGATATTCCCGTAAGCGTTTCGCAACTTAAAAACATAGGCGAACAACTTGTTGATATTCATTCGCAACATCAAAATCTATTGTTGTCGAACACAACATTCCAAATGGAAATAGTTGATACAACGGCAAAAAATAAAGAAATTTTGCAAGGCTATCAATCGGCTTTTACAGCGTACAAAGATGTGGAAAAACAACTGTCGGAATTGAAAATTCAGGCGGAACAGGCTAAAAATGAATACGATTATTTGAGTTTCCAAAACGAACAGTTTTTATCTGCAAAACTGCAAGCCACCGAACAGGAAGATTTGGAAAACGAACTGAACCAGATTACTCACGCCGAAGAAATAAAAACCGCATACACAAATGTATTATCGGCTCTTGCCAACGACGAAACATCAATAAATACATTACTTCGCGAAAGTATTGCGATAATGAAAAAAATTGAAAAATTATCAAAACACGCCGAAAATTTCATTGCGAGAATGGAATCGTGCAGAATTGAACTTCGCGATGTCGCAGACGAAATGGACAGACAAAACGAAAACATAATATTTGATTCGGAACGACAGCAATTCATCGAAAACCGACTGAACGTAATCTACGATTTGCAGCAAAAACACAGAGTTTCAACAATCGCCGAACTGCTTTCGATTCACGAAAATGTTCAGCAAAAACTTGCCGTAATCGAAAATTTCGACAATAGCCTCGAAGAACTGGAAAAGGAAAAAACAAAGCGTTTCGACATAATGAAATCGTGCGCCGAAAAACTTACGCAATCGCGAAAAAAAGTTGTCGCCGACATCGAAAAACATGTCGTACAAATGTTGCAATCGCTTGGAATACCGAATGCAATGCTCAATATAAGTTTCACCGAAAACGAAACTTTCGGCTTGCACGGAAAAGACTGTGTCGCTTTTTTATTTTCGGCAAACAGAGAAATCGCTCCGCAGGAAATTTCAAAAGTTGCTTCGGGCGGCGAAATATCACGACTGATGTTGAGCCTGAAATCACTTGTAATTGAAAACGGAATGTTTCCGACAATAATTTTCGACGAAATAGATACGGGAATTTCAGGAGACGTTGCCGACAAAACAGGCGAAATAATAAATAATCTTGCAAAAAATTCACAAATAATAAATATCACGCATCTGCCCCAAATTGCAAGCAAAGGTAATAATCATTATTTTGTTTACAAAGAAGAAAACGCCGATACGACAACGACAAACATACGTCTGCTGACACCAGACGAACGCATTATGGAAATTGCAAAAATGCTCAGCGGCAGCGATATTACAAAAGCCGCTATCAACAACGCAAAAGAATTACTGAAAAAACAATAAATAAAATAAACTGTTATGAGATTAATTATTCAACCCGATTATCAAAATGTATCGCAATGGACGGCTGCTTACGTTGCCGCAAAAATTAACGTTTTCGAACCTTCATCTGCAAAACCTTTTGTGCTTGGTTTGCCGACAGGCTCGTCGCCGCTTGGAACTTACAAAGAACTGATACGACTGTTTAACGAAAAAAAAGTGTCGTTCAAAAATGTTGTTACGTTTAATATGGACGAATATATCGGAATACCTCAAAATCACGAGCAAAGTTATCACACGTTCATGTGGACTAATTTTTTCAGTCATATAGATATAAACGAAAAAAATGTAAATATTCTCGATGGAAATGCAAAAAACCTTGCAGAAGAATGTGATGATTACGAAGCAAAAATAAAATCGTACGGCGGAATAGATTTGTTTCTTGGCGGAATTGGTCCCGATGGACATATTGCTTTCAACGAACCCGGCTCATCTCTTGCTTCGCGAACTCGCATTAAAACACTCACAACAGACACAATCATAGCCAATTCGCGCTTTTTCGACAACGATGTAAACAAAGTTCCCAAAACCGCGCTCACAGTTGGAGTAGGAACGATAATGGATGCAAAGGAAGTTTTGATAATAGTGAACGGACACGGCAAAGCTCGTGCATTGCAGCAAGGCGTAGAAGGAAGCCTTAGCCAAATGTGGACAATCACGGCTCTGCAAACTCATCCAAAAGGAATAATCGTTTGCGACGATGCTTCAACGGCAGAATTGAAAGTAGGAACGGTAAATTATTTCAAAGATATTGAAAAAGATAACCTTGATGCAGATAAATTATTGAAAGTTTAATGATTTACTGTTGACTTTTTTCAGTTTTGAAATTATAAAGTTGTAAAATCGTAAATAAGTCAATAGTCAAAGCATTTTTGTATCTTTGCAAATTAATTTTACGATTTTATGCATAATAAAAAACACATCGGTTTATTTTTTGGCTCTTTCAATCCAATACACATCGGTCATTTGGCAATAGCAAATTATGCCGTTGTTTTTGGCAATTTTACCGAAGTGTGGCTTGTTGTAAGTCCGCAAAATCCGCTTAAAGCGAAAAGCATGCTTGCAAACGAAAAACATCGTATCGCCATGACGCAAATTGCCTTGAAAAATCTTAATCTGCCTGTTAAAGTTTGCGATATCGAAATGCGTTTGCCCAAGCCATCGTACACAATCAACACGCTCGAAATGCTGAAAATCGAAAATCGCGACTGCAAGTTTAGCATAATAATGGGCGCCGACAGTTTGGCTTGCATCGAACAGTGGCGCAGTTATCAAAATATTTTATTCGATTATAAAATATACGTATATCCGCGACTTGGATACGATACAAAAATGCTTTGCGCAAAATATAAAGTCGAACCGCTTAACGCTCCGATAATCGAAATATCATCGACATTCATACGCGAAAACATAAGCAGGGGAAAAAATATGAACGCCTTCGTTTCGCCTGAACTTGGAAGATATATTATTGAAAATAAATTATATAACAATAAAAATTGAACGACAATATGAATTATAAATCAGAAAAACGACTGCGGATATTCGTAACAAACGACGATGGAATAAATGCCAAAGGAATTGCCGCCCTTATCGAAATGATGCAGCCTTACGGCGAAGTTTACGTGCTTGCTCCGATATCCGTCAATTCGGGAATGTCGCAGGCAGTAACCATAACTACGCCAATACGGTTGAAAAAAATAAGCGAAACGGAAAATCTTAAAATATACGCATGTACAGGCACGCCTACCGATTGCGTGAAACTTGCATTTTCACATATACTTCCCGACAAAAAAGCCGATATTCTGGTTTCGGGAATAAATCACGGCTCAAACTCGTCGGCAAGCGTGCTGTATTCGGGAACGCTTGCTGCAACAACCGAAGGAATAATGTATCACACGCCATCGATAGGATTTTCGTTGTGCGATTATACTCCCGATGCCGATTTTTTGGCTTGTATTTCGCTCGGTCGCAGGATTATCGACAAGGTCTTGAACGATAATTTTGGCATCGACAGTTATTTGAATGTAAATTTTCCAAAACTGTCAGAATCCGAAATAAAAGGCATCAAGGTTTGTCGTCAGGCAAAAGGCGTTTGGCGCGAAGAATTTGAAAAACGAACCGACCCGCAAGGCAACAATTATTATTGGCTCACGGGCGATTATGTGAACGAAGAACCCGATGCCGCCGATACTGACGAAACTTGGCTCGCAAAAGGTTATGTTACGATAGTTCCGCAAACTTTAGACTTGACAAATTATGCCGAACTCGACAAAATGAAATCATGGAACTTGTAAAAATCAAAAACAATCCAGAAAAATATAATAAACCGTCGCTCGGATTTATAGTTGGATTGCTGCTTCCTCTCTCCGTATTTGCCGTTGCAATGTATGAAATTGACTATGTTAGAGCAAATGAAAAATACAAATAACGTGATAAATGATATGACAAAAGATTTAATTACAGGCGGAGCAGAACGTATTGACCATCACACTATTGTCGAACGGCAACAGGCAGATTATGAACCGAAAATAAACCCGACTCTGTTTATTTTGGCTGCGGGAATGGGAAGTCGTTACGGCGGATTGAAACAGTTGGACGGCGTAGGTCCCAACGGCGAAACAATCATGGATTATTCCGTGTATGATGCGATTCATGCGGGTTTCGGGAAAGTGGTATTCGTCGTTCGCCATTATTTTGAAGAAGAGTTCCGAAAAAAAATCATTTCGAAATACGAACAGTTAATACCGGTCGAAGTTGTTTTTCAGGAGTTGGACTGTTTGCCGCAGGGTTTTTCATTTCCATCCGGACGCGAGAAACCATGGGGAACAAATCATGCTCTGTTAATGGGCAAAGAAGTTATTCACGAACCATTCGGAATTATTAACGCCGACGATTTTTACGGTCGCGAAAGTTTTGTTTTGCTGGCAGAACAGTTACGCCGGATGAATGGCACGGAACGGAATTATTGTTTGATTGGTTATTTGTTGGGCAATACCCTGTCGGACAGCGGAAGCGTTGCCCGCGGCGAATGTCGGAAAGACGAAAATAATTACCTGACACGGATTTTCGAGCGCACAAAAATAGAACGTGTAGATGGAGTTCCGTCATATAAAGACGAAAATAACGTTTGGCATCCATTGTCAGACGACACGCCTGTTTCCATGAATATGTGGGCTTTTACGCCCGATTATTTCAACTTGTCGGAACAGTGTTTTATTTCGTTTTTAGAACAGCATCAACACGAATTGAAATCGGAATTTTTAATTCCCGTTGCAATCAACGATTTGGTAAAACAAAATAAAATCAGCGTAAAACTGATTGAATCGCCTTCCGACTGGTTTGGAATAACATACGCAGAAGACAAACCGGATGTTGTCAAAAAAATCAATGCTCTGATTGAAAGGGGCGTTTATCCTGCAAAACTTTTTAAATAATTAAATAACATAAAGCATGAAAATAAAAGCAATTCACTCAAAATTCTATTCGTTGTTTGGAACAACGGGAGAACTGTTTTCTTCTCCCGGACGAATTAATCTTATTGGCGAACATACCGATTATAATGGCGGCTTTGTTTTGCCGGGCGCTATCGACAAAGCGATATATTGTGAAATTTTCCCGAATAACACGAACACAGTTCGCGCTTATGCTCTGGATTTGGAAGAATATATCGAATTTGATTTGAAACAAAACGATGTACCTACCAAGACTTGGGCAAAGTACATTTACGGCGTTTGCAGCGAATTGATTAAGCGGGGCGCTGACATTTCGGGATTTGATACGGTTTTTGCCGGCGACGTGCCTCTTGGCGCAGGGATGTCTTCATCGGCTGCGCTGGAAAGTTGTTTTGGTTATGCAATCAATGATATTTTCATATTGGGCATTGATCGTTTTACACTGGCAAAAATCGGGCAAGCCACCGAACATAATTATGTTGGAGTAAAATGTGGTATTATGGATCAGTTTGCATCCTGTTTCGGAAAAGAAGGCTCACTCATCCGTCTGGATTGTCGTTCTATGGAATATGAATATGTACCATTCAATCCCGAAGGTTATCGTTTGGTGTTGATAAACACTTGCGTTGCTCACGAACTGGCATCGTCGGCATACAACAAACGCCGTCAGTCATGCGAGAATGTAGCCGCAGCCATCAGGAAACGTCATCCCGAAGTGGAACTTTTGCGTGATGCCGATTTAGACCCTAACTCCGCAAAAAATTACCCCGTCTAACAAAAAAAATTGGGTCAAATGTCAGAAAAACTTTGCAGTATCAATTTTTTGTTGTAATTTTGCGCCAACCTAATTAGGTTGTCTATT
>JAISYZ010000240.1 GCA_031269545.1 Prevotellaceae bacterium | reverse complement strand
ATAATTATTTATATCTTCCTTTATTTTATTTATTTCATTGCGTGTCTTTTTGTCGTTTATGTCAAGAAAAGTACCACTCAAAAAATTAAATAATAAATAACCATGCTGTTGTGATTTGTAAATGAAATTGTGTTTAGACCAATACATGATTTATAATTTTAATAAATAAGGTTATCCTTTAAGTTAAAAACATTCTTATGGATAACCTTAATGCAATTTAACAAAACCATTTTAGGCTACTACATCTTCACTGTTTGCTAAAAAATATTTTTTTCGGCATACACAAATTGGACCAATCCAAAAAGTATCAAAAATTAAGACACAATGCTTATCATCAGCCTCAGTACCACCTTGTAATTCGCTTAATTCTTTTTTAGTTAATTTTTCTACATTTCCAAAGTTCATCATCGGTTTTTCAATCACTTTGATTTTAAATTCATTCTTTTTCATAATAATAAAATATTTTTTAATAAATGTTACCTTTCAGGCGTAACAATTTTCCCGTTTGCAATTCTTTTCGTTGCGCACCGAGAAAAATTACGACACAAAATTACGTAGCATAATAATGTCAAGCAAGAGCGATTTTTGCAAAAACATTGTAATATTTGCAGAAAAAATGCTACTTTTGCAGAAAATAATTTTTTTTCTTTTCTAACACAAAAAATATGATGAATTTGCAATCTCAAATCGTTTCAAAAATAAAAAGGCTGCGTCACGAAAAAGGATTTTCGCAACCGCAAATGGCAGAATTGCTTAATATGGAAAAGTCGGTTTATGCACGTTTAGAAACAGGCAAAACGTATTCGTGGGCAAAATATCTCGAAGAATTGCTAAATGTATTTGAAATCACGCCCGAAAAATTTTTTGAAGATATTGGCTCAAACGTTGTTATCAACAACAATAATTGCCCTTATGGCGGCAACAGCGTAAATGTTCAATACCTGCACGCAGAGAACCGTGAAATATACGAAAAACTCCTTGCAGCAAAAGATGAACAGATTGCGATGCTGAAAGCGATGCTGGAAAGAAAGTAAAGAGTAATACTGTCAAAATTGCAACAGCAAATCATTCACAGACAGGTTGCTGGTATGTGAAGTGCTATACAAATAGGCAATATTCGAGGTGGTTACAGATTTTCCAGGATAATTCGTAGCCCAATCGTTTGCCTGTTTAGTTGTCAATAAATCAGATGTTTTTTACATTGTTGCTCTTTGTTTAAAAAATCATACTTTGCAGCCGTAAGCCAAATCGCCTGCATCGCCCAAGCCCGGAACGATATACGATTTTACTGTAAGTTCGTCGTCAATTGCGCCAACCCAGATTGTAACATCTTTTTTTGAAAAATATTTGCGTATATATTCTATTCCTTCTCTGCTTGCAATTATTGCAGCGATATGAGTATGTTCGGGAATCCCGTTTTCTATCAACGAGCGATAAACCAAATGCATCGAAGCACCTGTTGCAAGCATCGGATCGGATATTATCAAGGTTTTATTATCGAGGCTTGGCGACGAAATATATTCTATTTTCACTTCAAAACTGTTATCTCTGTCGTATTTTCTGTAAGCCGACACAAAAGCGTTTTCGGCTTTGTCGAAAAGGTTGAGCATTCCTTGATGCAAAGGCAATCCGGCGCGAAGAATTGTAGCCAGCACTATTTCGCTGGTTGGAATATCAAGTTCGACAGAACCAAGCGGAGTTTCGACATTTTTGCGTGTTGTCGGCAAGGCTCTACTTATTTCATAAGCAAATATTTCGCCCATGCGTTCAAGATTTTTGCGAAATCTCATTCTGTCTTTTTGTATCTTCACATTTCTGACTTCAAGCATAAACTGATTGAAAATTGAACTTTTGTTTCCGATAATTTTTATCATAATTTTAGTTTTTTATTGATTTTTAATTTAATTGTATTATTTTCAAACTTATTTCATTTTTGTAAGATGCACCAAATCTATTCTGCTGCCCGACATTTTTAATATTTTAATCTTAAAATCGCCTGTTTTTATAATTTCTTTCTGCTGCGGAATATTTTCGTTTTCGTGTAATATATATCCAGCAAGCGTTTCGTACTGTTCAGATTCGGGAATTTTCAAATTGTAATTTACATTCAGATGTTCAACTTCGAGACGTCCTGAAAATACAAACATATTGTCGTCGATTTTTTTTTCTATCATTTCGTCTTTGTCGTGTTCGTCATCAATTTCGCCAAGAATTTCTTCCAAAATATCTTCGATTGAAACCAGTCCTGATGTTCCGCCAAATTCGTCAACAACAACAGCCAGCGATTGACGCTCTTTTATAAAGTTTTTCAAAAGTTTTTCGGCTTGCATTGTTTCGGGAACAAACTGTATTGGACGGATTATTGAGGTTAAATCTGTCGCCGTTTTGAACAAATCTTTAGAATTTACGTATCCTGTTATATTGTCAACAGTTTCGCGATATACAGGGATTCTCGAATATCCTGATTCTATGAATTTCTGTTTCAGGTTGTCGAGCAGGTCGGTTTCTTCTATTGCTTCGATTTCGGTTCGCGGAATCATACATTCGCGCACTTTCACTTCGGGAAAATCAAGTGCATTTCTGAAAATCAAAATATCGTTTTCGTTATCCTGTTCAACGCTTTCAACTTCGGTTGTAAGTTTAAACAGGTCGGAACGGTTGAATACTGTTTTTTGTGTTCCTTTTTTTACTTTTTTTCCGAATATTCTCAAAATCATTCGTGCCAGCCACGATGTAAAAATCGAAATCGGATAAAGTATCACATAAAGCGCAAATATTGGAATTGCAAAGGTTTTTAGTACTCCGTTAGGATTTATTTTGCATAAACTTTTTGGTAAAAATTCGGCTGTTACAAGTACGATAACAGTCGAAATTATTGTTTGTATTATCAACACAAGAGTGTCGGATGTTGTACAAAGTATTGTCCGTATCGGCTCGGCAATTATGCCTGCAAACGCTATTCCGTATATTACCAGAACAATATTATTGCCGACAAGCATGGTCGAGATGTAATCGCTCGAATTGCGCATAAAAATATCGGTGATTTTGGTATAGAATTTTCCCTGTTTTTTGTCGAGTTCCAACCGTAATTTATTTGATGAAACAAAAGCGATTTCCATTCCCGAAAAAAAAGCGGAAAGCAGCAGTGATATTAATATTATAGCAATTGAACCGTTCATTTTTCCTGATTTATTTTGTGCAGTTCTGCTGATTTTTTCAAAATTCTCGGTTGTGGCGCTTTCGGATTGCCGATATTTTTATCTTGCAGTTTTAACTGCTGATTTGTATTTGCCGGCGCTGGCTCAGATTTTGGTTGATATTGCGGTATTATTTCGGCTGTATCGGGGAAAATTATTACATTTGAATTTACGCTATCGTGAGCATTTCTGTTTTGTCTGTCCAGTGTCAAACTGCCTTCGCGAATAGTTCTTATTTCGTAGTCCGAAAGATTTTCGTTTGATGTCCATCCGTTGTGAGCATTAAAATATCCGTCTTTGAAGAAAAATTTTGTAAAGCAGGCATTAAAAATTTTCCCGTTTTTTCTGTCCCAGTAAAGCGTATCGGTAATGATTTTTGTATTGTCAAGATAATTTGTTACAACTACGCTGTCGTATGCGCTGTAAAATTCATCTCTGCCTTCTTTCATTTTTGCGAATTTTGCTGCTATTGTAGATTCGAGTACGAGCGAATCGGTGAACGATTCTACATAAATTCCATCGGGAAAGGTTGTATATTTGCCTTCTTTCCCCGAAAATTGCAACATTCGCTGCGCTTTCACGGTTTGTTTTGTTTTTCCGTACTGACTTAAAACAACGTCCAAATTAAGCGTTTCCGACAGCAAAACATCTTCTTTTACAGTGTTGTCGGTTATTTCTTCTTTTTTGTCGCTGCACGAAATAAAAACGATGACACACAATAACAGCGTCATCGTTTTTATGTTATTCGGTTTCATTTTAAATTAATTTTAATTAATTTTTAAATCAATGATTAATTTAAATTTATCTTGGCGCCGACCTGATTGTTGTTGTTCCTGCAACGCCATTACAATTCACTGTATATGAATTTCCTTCGGTATATTCAAACAGGAAAATATCGTTATAGGTCGGGAACATTTTTGTATAAGTTGCAATGGCTGTATTTGCATTACCTGTCAAACTCGGATCAACGCTTTTTGCTTTTTGAAGCAAATCAACGACAAGCCAGTAAATATCGCGACCATTAAATGGTTCGCATCCCGAAGCGCTGGGTACATAACGCGCATAGCAATTTGCTTTAATCATATATGCTTCGCCTGCATTCGGATTTAAATTTATTGCCTGATTTGCAAGCGACAGCGCCGAACTTGTACGTCCTTCATTAAAATAAACGTTAGCAACTTGAAGCGTGTATTTTGTTTTTTGCAACTTGTCGGTTTCCTGTTCTATAGCCTCGTTCATATACGACATTGCTTTGTCCTTATCGCCTCGTATCAGGAAAAGCTGCGCCAACTGGAATGCTGATTCTGCATTTGGTTCAAGGCGATAACCCGCTTCTACGACATCTGCAAAAAGTTGTGTTTCTTTGCAGCCTTCGGTATTGGAAAGGCGATATCTTATTCCGCGAATTAAATCCATATCTTCGGGATTTGCCTGAAATTTCGGCGTGTACATTGTAATAAGAAATTCGCACGAGTTAAGTTCGGGGATTGCAAGAAGCAGTCCGTCAACAGTTTTACGAGCTTCGGTATTTTCGTCTGTTGCCGGCAGTTTTTCCATTGAATTAGTTATATTATCGTAATGGACAATCATTGCATCGCCGTCAAGCAGTTTTTTTTCATACATTATTTTCGCCTGCTGCATTATTTGAATATAAGAGTCGGCGGGCTTGTAGCCGCTTGTCGCTGCTGTTTCATATTCTTTTATTATTTCTGAATGAGCGTCTGGACGATAATCAATTAATACGCCGGCTTTGCGGTAAGCAATTTCACCTTTCGATGGTTTGTTGAACAGTTCGTGTCGTTTGTCATACAGGCTAAGAATTGTATCGACATATTTTTGTTTTTGCACCTGATCCTGTTCCTTTTTCGCTTTGTACTGCATAATATTTATGCCATGCAAATAAGCATTTTGACTTGCGAGAGGACACAGTCTTATTATTTCCTTAAACATGGGATAAGCATTGTCGTAATTTTTCTGCTTCATTTCTTCCCCAATGAAGTTAAGGTTTTGAATGCAGGTTACACTGTCTTGTGGAGTTGCTCCAAATTTGCCTTTTTGTCCGAAAGCGCTTTGTGTTAATACAAACATTAAAAAGATTGCGCTTAATGTAATTTTACTTATTGTTTTCATTGTAACTTTTATTTATAACATTAATTAAATTGAAATTTCTGAAACCATATATCAAATATATTTATTCCTACCGAAAACGTAACAAATGTTTCTTTAATAAGTCCGTTTTTGATGGTTCCCCGCTGTCCTGCTTCAACAGCGGCGTTTATTTTAGAACCTAATCGTCGTGTCAAAGGTATTCCTACTCCAACCATTACGCTTTGTTCTGTTATATTGTGTCCGTTGCAGGTCATGAATGTTTTTGAATATCGAAGTCCTGCGCGGTAATTCCATCGTTTATAGTTGTTTTTCAAATTGTTTGCTCGCGGCGTGTATTCTACTCCAAAATTATAAGTATGACTTTTTCCTGCTGTGAACGAAAATGAGTGCGAACTTCCATCCAGGTTAAATCCGTTCCAGTCCTGATAGGTATAGTCGGCGCCAAACACAAGTTTATCTGTTTTGCGTAATGTAAAACCCAATCCAAATGTCTGCGGCATGAAAATGTCGTTAACGCTTGTCGAAACATTTAGCGATGTGTCGGTTGCTATATCTCCTACTGTTATTGTTGTGATTTCTTTTTGCGAAGGCAATACCGTTTTCGGCTGATATATTGCTCCTGCCGTTAAGAATGTCGTACTGTTCAATCGTGTATGGAATTGAGCGCCGAAAGTAAATCCGATTTTGCTTATTCGCGTTCTGCTTTCCGAATAAATATTGCTGAACGATGTAGATGTTAAATATTCCGTTGAATGATAGCGGTTTATCGAACCGAAATAATAATGCATGTTAACGCCTATCGAGAATTTAGAGAACAGTCTGTATCCTGCGCCCCAATGCAACTGATTTATTCCTCCTTCGCCCGTGTATGTATATTTTATGTCGCCATACTGGAATATCTGATTAGGATCGTTTTCTTTGCGTTCGATGTCGTAACCGATGTCGCTTACAGGCGATAATCCTGCGTTAACAGTTAAATTCGGCGCTATTTTCAGACTGAAGTCCACATAATCAATATAAAAAGTATTGGCGCTTGTAGTCGATAATGCTGATTTCGAATAAATGTTTTTCGAGCCAGCTGCAAAATCAAACATTACTACAAGCGAATCTTGAATACTTAACGCTGCCGGATTGTATGAATTTATTCCCAACGGATCGCGCGATCCGTAGTTTATTCCTCCCATTGCTTTATTTGCAACGCTTCCGTGACGATACATGTCACCGATTCCGTACAAGGTATATGGCGAATATGTTCTGAATGCATCACCATCTCTTTGTGCCAATATCGTATTGGTCGATATGGTTGTTATTGTTATAAAAACAATTAATATTTTTCTGTAAATTTTCAACATTTATATAGTATATAATTTTTTTCAATAAATCCTTTGTCAAAATTTGAAGACGACAAAGATGCACTTTTTTATATTCATAACCAAAAAATATGCCAATTTTATTAATCAGCATAGCATTTTTATTCTTTTTATAAAATCATTTTCAGATATAAATATGACGCAAAGGTAAAAAATATATTATTTACAAGCAATTTGTTAAGTTAAGAAATACAAAAAAATTATAAGATTATCTTTGAGCGAGGTAAAAACATGAAATGAAACAACTAAAATTTCCATATTGGCTATGTCGCGCTTCGGTTGTTTCATCTGACGGTTTGTATTGATGAAATGAAGATACCGCAACGTGTTAAAAGCAAAAAATTCATCTTCCCGAAACAAAAGGAAGATGAATTTTTAATTTTTTTGTCATACTGCAAAAAGGAAGTATTTTTTTTCATCTTACAATTTCCATTGCAGCGGAATACTTAACTTGACGTTAAAGTTTCGTCCCATGTTGTAAATTCCATCGGTTTTGTACCGCGACAAATGATCATAGTAAGTCTTGTTCAGCATATTATTTACAGAAATGTTAAACAGCAGTTTTTGTTTTTTCCATCCAAATTCAAACGCCAAACCGGCATTAAGCAAAAGGTAATCGTCTGTTGACAATTCATAGTCGGCAATACGTTTCTGTTCAAACGAATATATCGTTTGCATATAAATCGAAAATCTTTTTACTGCTTCGTTCCATGTAAAATTGGCGCTGACGGAAGCATTTATTTTTTGCGAAGGCATCAAAGGTAAATTGCTGTGTTTGTTACGCCCAAAAGTATTGCTGTACGAAGCGTCAAGGTGCAGCCAGTCGAGCGGATGCGGATGCAAATGCAATCCTGTTTCGCCGCCGTACAGATATGCATTTGTCTGACTGTAATTATATACAGGCATATCGTCTATTTCAGCGCCTGTCGGTTGCAGATAAATATAATTGCGGATATAATTAAAGTATGGATTTATAAACAGTTCCAAATGTTTTGATTTATAAGCCAACGAAGCGTCTATCTGATAATTGTTTTCGGTTTTGAGTTGCGTATTTCCGATTTCGTAGCGATTTGTTCCTTCGTGAGCGCCATCGCTAAGCAATTCGAACATATTCGGTGCGCGATAGCCCGAAGAGAAATTTGCTCGAAACGACAGTTTTTCTGCAACAGGTTGAAAAATTCCTGTTGAAAAATTAAATGCAAAATACGATTTTGAAAACTCAGGTATGTAATCATCTTCATTCGGAATTCCGTGTTCTTTGCCCGAAATATGTCGTCCATCGATACGCAAACCTGTCATCCAATATGCTTTTTCGGAATAATAAAAATCGGCGACAGCAAATATGCCTGCATCTGACGTGGAAGCATCGGGAATCAAAATTTCTTCGCCTTTATTTTTGTTTGTTTGATACATGCCTTGACTTCCTATTGTGAATGTCCATCGTTTGTATGTTTTGGGCGAATACCATTTTGCGTTGTACGACAAAGTATTCAAATTCATATCCAAAGCCGCAACATCATCTTCAAATTCTTTCCTGTTGTTGAAAATATATCCTGCATCAATTTTCAGTTTTGACCCGTTGTCAAAAAATAATGTATTTTCGGCGCTTATTAAATGAGTTGTCAAATCCTGAAAAGGAGAAATCGGTTTGCGACCGTTTGAATAAGGTTCTTCTTCGCCTCCTTCACTTTCTTCGGTTTCGGTTAACCCGTATTTTTCGTTCAAAAAACTGTATTTCAGCGAAGTTATAAATTTGTTGCCTGTGTATCCCAAAACTGTTTTAAAATCACCTGTACGAAAGCGGCTGTTGGCAACAAAATCTTTATTTCCATCGGTATAATCTTCGTGAGTTGTATATCCGCCAAAAACATTCCAGTGAAAACGGTTTTTTGATAATTTAAAGCCTGCCGTGCTTCGCGAACCTTTGGTATTGGAGTTATATTCAGAACTTAAAACACTTTCTACGCTGTTTTCTTTTGCATAGCGTTCATCAACAAAATAAATAATTCCGCCCAAAGCATCGCTGCCATACAAAAGCGAAACAGGACCTTTGATGATTTCAACCTGTTCGTATCCGTTTTCGTCAAGTCCCAAACCGTGTTCGTCTCCCCATTGCTGATTTTCAATTCTTAATCCTTGCGAAAACACGGCGATGCGATTTCCGCTCAATCCGCGAATTACAGGTTTTCCTATTCCTGCGCCTGTACTCCAATTGTTGATGCCTGCTACATCCGACAGTTTCTCGGCAAGCGAAAATCCATGCAGTTCGGCATTATGATTTAATGTCAGTTTTTCGACATTGACTACATTTTCGCCTTGCAGTCGGGATGAATGTTCCGAAACTACAACTTCCTGCAATTCGTGTACCGACTGTTCTAACTGAATAATCCGATTTTCGTCCTGCAACGACAATGTTCCCAAATATGTTTTGTATCCGACAGATGAAATCTGCACAAAAAGCGGTTGAGTTGATGTTGAAATCAAAAAATTTCCCGATTCATCGGTTGATGTGCCTGTTTTTGTATCGGGAAAATAAACATTTGCAAAAGCAATCGGCTCGCCAGTATTTTTATCTACTACTTTTATTTGAGTTTGCGCAAACATGCTTGCCTGAATAAAACAAAGCATAAAAACGATACACAAAGTTTTAATAATCGATTGACATTTAGAACAAAAGCCCGAAATCAGATATGATATTGACGAAATGCTGTAACCTTGCGGAAGTTTGGGCAAAGCGACAGGCTGATCGATGCATGTAATCGTATCGCATTTCACGCATCTAAAATGCAAATGGTTGTCGTTATGATTGTTGACTGAACAGTCGTGGCAAAGGGCATAATAAGTTTTTCCGTTTTCACCCGAAATTTTATGCACTTTTCCGTCGTTGCAGAAAGCTTGCAAAATACGATAAATTGTAACTCTGTCGATTGTTCCTGATAACTGTTTTTCGATATCTTCGTGGCAAAGAGCCGAATCTGCGTTTTCTAAAATGCTCATTACCATTTGTTTTGTTTTAGTATTTCTTCTTTGTTTTTCCATAAAATTTATATTATTATAATAATTATTAATGCCACAAAGTTACAATAATATTTTGTTATTGCAACATTATTACAATAATTTTTTAAAAAATAAGGATTCTTGATTTTTAATTTCAAATTTTTACGCCGAACAAAGTATATAAGTAATTAACCAGTCATGTTTTTTATTATGTCATACGAAATGGAATAGTCGTAGCCGCGCGAAAGTGCAAATTTCATCAGTTTTGCAACAAGTTCCGACTGTGAATTTGCGTTTACTGTTTTCAGTTTTTTGGCAAGTTCGGCAGTAATGGTTTTGTTGTACAAGTCGTCTGGTATTTCGTTAAGCGCTTTTGCTATAATTGTTTCCGATATTTGTTTTGCGCGAAGTTGATATTCTATTTTTTGTTTTCCCCATTTCGACAGATTATGTTTTGTGCGGGCAAAAAAACATGCAAAACGACAGTCGTCAACAAAACCTGTATTCTGCAATTTTTGTATTATTTCTGCAATTTTTGCTGTTTCTATTTTATATTCAATTAATTTTTTTCGCACATCATAAGCGCTTTTTTCGCAAATACTGCAAAGTTTTTGCAATCGTATTAATGCTTCTTCGGGTGTTATCTGCTTCATTTTTTGAGAAATCAATTATTCAGTTTAATTTTTAACATTCTATTCCTGCCGTTCAAATCCTTGCGAAGTTCCGTATATTTAAATCCTTTTTGCCTGAATAAATTTTGTGTTTCGTCTGCAAGATTTTCATTTATTTCGACATAAATTTTCCCATTGCCGGCAAGATGCGATATTGCAAAATCGGCAATCGCACAGTAAAATTTCAGAGCATCAGCATCAGGAACAAACAATGCCAAATGCGGTTCAAAATCAAGAACATTCCGCTTCATTTTCGGTTTTTCGGATTCGAGAACATACGGCGGATTGCTTACAATACAGTCGAATTGTATTTGCGTAAAATTCGTTTCCGACAAAATGTCATTACAAAAAAAATCAATATAAACATCATTATTTTCGGCATTTTGCAAGGCTTTTGCTATTGCTTTTTTCGAAACATCGAGAGCATATATCTTTGCGTGTTTCATGTTTTTTGCAAGAGCGACGGCAATACATCCGCTTCCTGTTCCAATGTCTATAATTGTTTGAATATCTTTATTTTCGGCGATTAACCAGTCAACAAGTTCTTCGGTTTCGGGACGCGGAATAAGCACATTTTTGTCAACCGAAAATTTCAATCCGTAAAATTCGGCTGTTCCCAAAACGTATTGAACAGGAGTATTTTGCTGCAATAATTTTAATGATTTCCGAAAATCTTTATCAAATTTTTCATCAAGTTTTTTCTGTTTGTCGGTATAAAAATCCATGTCTGAAATTTTCCAGAAATGCCTTAACAGCATCAGCGTTATCAATCTGATTTCGTTATCGTTGAACTGTTGATGCAATTTTGATTTTATCGTATCGGCGGCTTCTGCAATAATCATGTTATCACATTAAAACAAATTTTCAAATCAATGTTTTTTCAGCAAATCTTCTATTTGCAAGGTAATTATCTTTGTCAATGTTTCGCCCATTGAGCAAATTTGTTGAGGTACAAGGCTTTGAGCCGTCATTCCCGGAGCGATGTTTATTTCAAGAAAATACAGTTTGCCGCGACTGTAAATATAATCAATTCGCACAAGACCTTTGCAGCGTATTTTATTATAAATCAGCGATGAAACATCATGAACCAAATGTGCGGCTTCTTCCGAAATTTTTGCAGGAGTTATTTCTTCCGACTGTCCGTTGTATTTTGCATCGTAATCAAAAAATTCGTTTTTTGAAATGATTTCGGTTATCGGAAACAGCAATTCTCTGTCGGCGGTTTTCATCATTCCACAAGTAAGTTCGCGACCTTCGATAAATTCTTCGACAATTACAGATTTATCTTCTTTGAAAGCTTCGTCAACAGCGGCTTGCAAGTCATTTGCCGATTTCACTTTGCTGATTCCGAAACTCGAACCGCCTTCGTTGGGTTTGACAAATACAGGCAATCCGAGATTTCGCAGAATGTCATCGACATCGATTTTTTCACCTTTCAAAATTTGTATTCCTTTCGGCATGCAAATTCCGGCGGTTGCAAGATACGATTTGCACGCAAATTTATTGAACGAAAGCGCCGATGTCAAAACATCGCAAGTTGAATACGGCAACTGTATCATTTCAAAATATCCCTGCAATTTCCCATCTTCGCCCGGCGTTCCGTGAATTGTTACATAAGCGCAGTCGAAAATGATTTTTGTTCCGTCATCGACAAATGAAAAATCGTTTTTGTCAATATTTATTTCTTTCTTATCGTTTTGTTTTACAATCCATTCAGAGCCTTTAATTACAACCAGAAAAGGATTGAATTTTTGTTTGTCGATAGCCGACATTATTTGCGCTGCGCTTTTTAGCGAAATTTCGTGTTCCGAAGAGTTTCCGCCTGCTACGATTGCTATATTTTTCATGTTTTTGATTTATTCATTAAATATAATAATTCTGTAAAGGTAAAAAATATTTACGCAGCAATAAATAAATAATGTAAAAATTTTACTTCATGAGCAATCATTTTTTGGTTTTTACGGCGTGGCGTTCGCCGCGTTTTAAAAAATAAAAAATCTCGGTAGTACCTTATCAGGCACAAACAGGTTACGCGCAAAGCGGCTTTTCAATTGCGAACAGTCAATAATTAAATCGTAAATTGCAGATGCTCCACGCAAAAATGTGCTTGGTATATAAGTAATTAGTCAGTCCTTAAAAGCAAAATTTCCAGGTACAAAAAATTAATAAACAAGCATTTCAAACCTAACAGGTTTTTGAAACCTGTTAGGTTTGAGCTTGATGACTAAATTTCCAGACACAAAAATTTTTAGGATATTCCAGTAACAAAGTCAGGAAAAAATTTTTTATACTATTTCTGAAAACAATAATATTCTTAAATTTTTATACCTTTGCATTTTGAACTTGTTTACAACAAATTTGTTATGACACAAAAAAAATCGAAAAAATCAAATAATAGTTATGTAAATAAAATATGGTCAAATATTTACATGCGCAACATTATATACGCTATTTTGTTTTTCACGGCAATAATATTTGCTTCAAAATGGTTTTTAAGTTGTTTTACCCGTCACGGCGAAAGCGCTCCCGTTCCCGATTTTAAAGGAATGTATATTGAAGATGTAAAACAACTGGCAGAAGAAAACAATTTGAAAATAGAAATCAACGACTCGCTTTTTGTATCGGCTGCGCCCTCGGGCACTGTGCTTGAACAGCATCCAAAAGCAAATACTCATGTCAAAAAAAACAGAATGATTTATCTTACCGTAAACTGCATAACGCCTAAAAAAGTTGAAGTTCCAAACGTTGTAGGATATTCTTTGCGTCAGGCAACGGCTGTACTTGTGGGCAAAGGCATAAAAGTAGGAAAAATAACTTATCAACCCGATATGGCAATGAACAACGTTATCGGACAGATAAGCAAAGATGTTGAAACTAAACGCTTTGTTTCAGACAAAGACAGTATAATATCGACAGTATTTCTGGGAGACGAAGTTGAATTGATTGTCGGTTTGGGCGACAATCCCGACGAACGTTACACTTACGTTCCGAATATCGTTGGTAAAAATATGAACGAAGCAAAAAACAGTTTAATCGAATCGTATCTGAATACAGGTAAAATAACTTACGATTCTACAATAAAAACAGCAGAAGACAAACAAAACGCCATTGTGAAAAATCAATATCCAAACGGAAATATTCAGCGCCAACTTGGTGATAATGTAGATATTACTTTGACTATTAAAAAATAAATGACATGAAAATTATAAAAACATTATTTATAATAACAATATTAGGATTTGTGAACATTGTAGAAATCAATGCACAGGAACTTTTAATCGGATTGCAGGAAAATCCCGCAATTAAAAAAATTGCAGAAAAACGCTCAAATCTAATGCAATTGCAAAGTCTGATATTAAGAGAATTACCTTTTATTGACGATTTTTCAAAAGATACAGGATTTATTCCCGACCAGACCAAATGGCAGGGAACAAGCGTTTACATCAACAATTCGTATGGAATGAATCCGCCAAGTATTGGAGTTGCCACTTTTGATGCAATCAACAGCAAAGGCGAACTGTACGATGTCGGATATATTTATTCGTCTGCGGCGGATACGCTTTTGTCGCAACCGATAAATCTTGCATTTCCAAATGATTCGATATATTTGACCTTTTATTTTCAGGCAGGCGGATACGGCGATTTGCCCGAAAATCGAGATTCTCTTATTCTTCAATTTTCGCCCAATGGCAATGACTGGAATACGGCGTGGAAAGCATTTCCATCGATTACGGATTCTACAATGACCGAAATATATTATCGAAGCGGAGAAACAGCAACATATATACGCCGCGTTGATTCGTTACCGAAATACTTTTTCAAAGCGCACGTAAAAGTTGACAAATCCGAATACTTTACAAACAGTTTCCATTTCAGGTTTATAAATCACGCAAGCATTTCGATAAACGAATTTACTCCCGGACGTGCAAGCAACGCCGATCACTGGAATATTGATTTTGTTTATCTCGACAAAGGAATAACAGCGCTTGATACGCTTATAAAAGACGTTGCAATTATGGTTCCGCAACAGCCGTTCACATCGTTTTATGAAGAAATTCCATGGAGTCATTACAATTCGGATGCTCGCGCAAAAATGTTCGGCTCTGATCTTTCGATAAGCCTGACTTATCATAATTTAGGCTGGGGAACGAGACAGGTCAGCAGACATTTTGCAATTACTCCATTGTTCGGCAACGGCGAGTATCGCGAATTTACGGAAGGAATAGAAAATATTCATGATTTTGAAACGTTCAGTAATACATATTCTATTCCCAATTACGATTTTTATTCGGACACCGACAGTGCAGAATTTGAAGTAAAAGCATATCTCACAACCGACAGCGAACCTGCCCGCATTGATTACAGATACAACGATACAACAGTTTATTATCATAAATTTTACGACACTTACGCTTACGATGACGGAACGGCTGAAAACGGTTACGGACTGTTTGGAGTAGGCACATCGACAGGAAAAGCTGCAATGCAATTTTATTGTTTTGCAAGCGATTCGTTACGAGGAGTTTACATGTATTTCAATCACACAATAAATAATGTGAACGAAAACAACAAGTTCAAACTTACTGTTTGGAGCGATGATAACGGTGTTCCGGGTGAAATATTATACACTCAAAACGCAACAAAACCAACATATTCTGACAGTTTAAATCAATTTGTCGCATACAGGTTTACAAAACCCGTTTTCATCGAACGCAGAGCAACTTTTTATGTAGGCTGGACACAGACAAACGACGATTTTATCAATCTTGGCTTCGATCGTAACAGAAATCATCAGGACAAAGTTTTTTATAATATTTACAATTTGTGGGAATCAAGTATTTACGCAGGTTCTCCTATGATTCGTCCTATATTCTCGCCTGCCGAACGGTTTCCCGAAAATCCTGTTTTGCCGCCCGAAAATCCAATATCCGGAATATCGGGAGTTACATTATATCCAAATCCATCAGCCGATTACATACGCATGGCTTGGGCTGACGAAAACGAAAATATTACAGCAAAACGCATCGAAATATATAATATGAACGGACGGCTGGTAAAAATTGAAAATAGCGACAATAATATTATCAACGTTTCAAATTTGCAGGCAGGAACGTACATTGTGCGCATTTATGATGGAAAAAACATTAAAGAAACAAAAAAAATAATCGTATCAAAATAAAATGTCGGACGAAAATGATGTTATAAACGAAGAGCAAAATGACCTTTATGAACATTATTCGTTTAGTGTAGATAAAGGACAGTCGCCTGTTCGTATTGACAAATATGTAACCGATAAAATTGAAGGTGCATCGCGCAACCGCATACAAAATGCCGCCGATTCGGACTGGATTTTAGTAAACGGAATACCAAAAAAATGTAATTACAAGGTCAAGCCTCTTGATAAAATATCAATAGTGATGCCTTACGAAAGGCGCGGCGTAGAAATCATTCCCGAAAATATTCCTCTTGATATTTTATACGAAGATGAAGATTTGCTTGTTGTCAACAAAGCAGCAGGAATGGTTGTGCATCCCGGACACGGAAACTATTCGGGAACAATGGTAAATGCACTTGCATATTATTTGCGCGGAAACGAAAATATAAGCCTCGACGATGAACGTGCGGGATTGCTTGTACATCGCATAGATAAAGACACGTCGGGAACAATTGTAGTTGCAAAAAAACTTGATATATTGAAAAATCTGGCTCAACAGTTTTTCAATCATACGGTTCTGCGCCGATATTTTGCACTGGTTTGGGGACGATTTGAAAACAGCGAAGGAACAATCACAGGAAATATTGCGCGAAGCACAAGCGACAGATTGCGTTTTAAGGTTTATGATGATGAAAACACAGGAAAACATGCGGTAACACATTACAAAGTTGTTGAAGATTTGGGTTATGTTTCGTTGATAGAATGTAAATTGGAAACAGGAAGAACTCATCAAATACGCGTACATTTGGCGCACATCAGACATCCGCTTTTTAATGACGAACGCTACGGCGGCAGCAGAATATTATTCGGAACAACATTTACAAAATATAAACAGTTCATAAACAATTGTTTTGCTATCGTTCCTCATCATGTTTTACATGCAGCCGTGTTGGGATTTGTGCATCCGACAACAAAAAAAGAAATGCTGTTTGAAGTTCCCATGCCCGACAACATGAAAACGCTTATTGACAAATGGCGCAAATACATATCAAACAGAGAAATAGAAGAATAAATTTTGACTTTTTAAGAAGCAACTAATTAGTCTCTCCTTAAAAAGAACATAAATTATTTATTACAGATAATTATGAATGAAAATCAGGTGAAAATATTCTTTCATAATCATTAAATCAAAAAAACACAGTTCAGCAATAAGTAAAACCTAACAGGTTTCAGAAACCTGTTAGGTTTAAAATGTCTGGTTATTAATTTTTTGTATCCATAAATTTCACTTTTTAAGGAGCGACTAATTATTATGATCTATTCTAATATTTATAGGGTTTTTCGGTATTATTTACAACAAAACGTTAATAAATGAAATTAAAAAATAAGAATGTAACAAATCAAGCAAATAAATTAGCCATATTGACAAATAAAGCAACGATTTCAAGTAAAATTACAATTTACAAGCAAATAAATTTAACCAAACTTAACGGTGTGTTTTTGTAAAAAATTTGATATTATAAAAAATAAAATTATTAAATTTGTGGTAAAATTAGACTTATAATTAAGTAGACATAATCACTAACGCATTAGATAAACATGAAAAAATTAATAATATTATTCTGCATTTTGGTGCAGAGTAATGTATATTCTCAAAATTTTGGAGTAATAGCTCCAAGGAGAGATTTAAGCGTGAAAGATAATCACACTATTGATTCTGGAACTGTACGCGTATGGTACGCACTTAATGCTACGGATATTAACAATCAGGAAACTTATGACGATTGGCAAATGTTGGAAAATGGAAACCATATTTCTAAATATTACAGTTACTTTATATATAGAAATGATTCATTAGTAGCTGATTGGCTAAAAAAACATCTTACGGCACAAAGTTTTCCACATTCATTAGGTTATAAAGGTAAAACAACTAATAATTGGAATGAATATCAGTATTCTGAATATTTTAAGGATTTTTCGAATAATTCACTTACTCAATATACACGTATGCCCAGAGGCTTAAGGAACTGCCAGCATTCCGAAACTATTCCCACACAGGATTGGACAATAACAGAAGATACATTAACCATAGTTGACTATTTATGTCAAAAAGCAACATGCACATTCAGAGGTCGAAATTTTACAGCATGGTTTGCTATGGATATTCCCATACAAAACGGACCATGGAAATTTGGAGGCTTACCCGGATTAATATTGAAAGTATATGATGACGATAAATTATACGAATTTGAATGTGTAAAAATTGAGAATTTCAAGAAAAAATATCC
>JAISYZ010000039.1 GCA_031269545.1 Prevotellaceae bacterium | reverse complement strand
TCCCCGAAATCCTGTTCGTTCTGCAGTTTGAGAAATAGAATTACCTGCATCAAAATTTCCCATTTGTGCAGCATCCATCGGAATAATCCGACTGCCAATACCCAGAATTGAGCCTTGTTTATTGTCGAAATCCAACTTCACTAACGCCCAACCTATACTGTTGGTTCCCAAGTCTAATCCTAAAATTTTCTTCATAAAATTATTTTTATAAATAAAACGCAAATTTAACAAAAATTATTTGATATTTAAAAATATTTTGTATCTTTGCACTACAAATTTTGAAAGCAATTCACAATAAGGATTATTCCGTTGTGAAAACATTTAAAGCGGGGACAAAATCCTCGCTTTTTTACTTCTTCTCCTAATATTTATTATCTTTGCAGTCTGCTAAATTTTATTGAAATGGATTTGAACACTCTTACAGCTGTATCGCCGATTGATGGGCGCTACGGACAGCAAACAAAAGAATTGTTTCTGTATTTTTCGGAATACGGATTGATGAAATATCGTGTAATGGTTGAGGTTGAGTATTTTATTGCTTTGTGCGAATTGCCTTTGCCTCAACTTGAAAAATTTGAAAAACCGTATTATCACAAACTGCGCGCCTTATATCGAAAGTTTGCTTTTCACGATGCTAAATACATAAAAAAAATTGAAGAAACGACGAACCATGATGTGAAGGCTGTCGAATATTTTGTGAAAATGAAATTCGATGAATTTAACCTGTCGCATTTCCGCGAATTTGTTCATTTCGGGTTGACATCGCAGGATATAAACAATACTGCGGTGCCGTATTCGCTGCGTCTGGCTCTGCGCGATGTTTATTTTCCGCTGATAAATGAGATTATCAACTGTCTTTCGGCTTTGTCGTCCGAGTGGCAGGATGTTGCAATGCTTGCGCGGACTCACGGACAGCCTGCATCTCCCACGCGCTTGGGAAAAGAAATCGGCGTTTTTGTTGTGCGGCTTGCGAATCAGGTTGGGACGATGAGTGATTTGCGCTGTCCAGCAAAGTTTGGCGGCGCAACTGGCAATTTCAATGCTCATCATGTTGCCTATCCTGAAATCGACTGGCGCGGCTTTGCTGATAATTTTGTAGAAAATGTTTTGCATCTTGAACGTTCGCAAACGACTACGCAGATTGATCATTACGATAAACTTTCTGCAATTTTCGATAATCTTAAAAGGATAAACGTTATCCTGATTGACCTGTGCCGCGACTTGTGGACTTATATTTCGATGGAATATTTCAAACAAAAAATCAAAGTTGGAGAAATAGGTTCGTCGGCTATGCCGCACAAGATAAATCCTATTGATTTTGAGAATGCGGAAGGAAATTTAGGCGTTGCAAATGCTCTGTTTGAACATCTTTCGGCAAAACTTCCAATATCGCGCCTGCAACGCGATTTGACAGATTCTACCGTTTTGCGGAATATCGGAGTTCCTCTTGCTCACACTCTTATATCTTTCAAGTCGATACTTAAAGGATTGAATAAAATTTATCTTAACGAAGAGGCAATAAATCGCGATTTGGATGAAAACTGGATGGTTGTTGCCGAAGCGCTGCAAACGATCTTACGCCGCGAGGCTTATCCGAATGCTTACGAAAAACTTAAGGAACTGACGCGCACAAACGAAAAAATTACAGAACATCATATTAAAAATTTTATTGATACGCTTGATGTTTCGGATACGTTAAAGGACGAACTGAAAAACATAAATCCGCATAATTATACGGGAATAACGACATAATTCAAAGTTGAAAAGCAAGAGGTTAAAATATCTGAAAAATATGTTGATTGCAATGTTTATTGTTGCTTTCAGCGCGATATTTTATTCGGTTGTTTTTGAGAAATATTCTGTTTCGCACTACGAAAATCAAATAAAAAATGTTGAACGGCAAATACAGGAAAGGCAAAGAAATCTTGAAAAAACTTCAACCCGTTTACTGGATATTTTTTGCATTACGCCCGATTCGCTTTTGTCGGATATTCTGTTCGACATTGAAATTGACTGCAATGCAAACGAGGGATTTTTCTGTTTCATTAACGACAGTTTGATATACTGGTCGTCGAGCCTGCCTGTGCTGACCGAAGATTTGCTTCGAGTGGATACAGTCGAAAAATTTACAAGCCTTGATGATGAGTTGTTTGTTTCGGAAACGACAACCGACAATCGCTATGTAACAAAGGCTTTCGTTCGCGACAGATATAAAATAGTTTATGTTATCGGCGTGGTAACGTATTATTTTTACGAAAATGATTTTTTGAAAAGCAGGTTTGCCGACAATTTTGATGTGTCGCCGTCTTTGTTTCTCGAAAATGCAGGCTGTTACGATGGATTGATTGTCAAAGGAGCAGACGGAACTCCGCTGTTTGTGATGGGAATTGATGTACACAAAAATATAAATCCTGTATCGATGTACGTTCGCTGGTTTGGGATAGTATTGTTGCTGTTGACTTTTGTGGTTTTTGTTTCGCAGGTTTTGTTCCGAAAAAGTATTTTCACGACAGCAGTTTCCATCGCTGCCATGTTTGCATGTGTAATGTTTTTCGTGTACAGCGATTGGGGAACATTCAATTCGGAATTTAATTTTTTCAACTCGTCGCATTATGCATCGTCAAAATTTTTGGCATCGTTTGGCGTTCTATTTTTATACGTCTGTTTTTTGATTACAGTAATTTGCGTTGTATTTGTGAAGCGGCGTAATATTTTCTTAATGATACGAAAAAGCGGTAAATATAAACGCAGTATGATACGTTGCGGTTTAATTCTTTTTGCTGTCATTCAGTCCGTATTATGTTTACTGTTGCCTTTAACGTTAACCAACGATTCCAATTTTTCGCTTGCAGTTCATAAAATATACGATATAAACTGGTTCACTGTTTTGTCGTATTTGCTGATGGTATTGATGTTTATGGGATTTGCGATGCTGCAGATTTTATCTTTGTCAAATTTCAAATCAAAATGGAAGAAATCGGTAATTGTTTTAGTGCAACTGTTACTGTCGTTATTGATGTTAGTTTTATGCGGCGAATATCATTTGGATATAATAATTCTTTTTGTCGGATATTTTGTTTTTCTGTCAACAATATGTTTCAGTATCAAATCGCAATTAAAAACATTTGTTTTGTTCGCTGCACTGTCAACATTTTTCTGCGTGTCGGTTGTATTGTACGAAGGGTCTCGTAAATCGAAACAAATAACAGAAAACCTTGCAGAATCAATATCGCAAAAAAACGATCCTGCGTTTGAAGCAATGTTTACCGAAATATCCGACAGGATTTTGCTGGATGGGCAGTTACAGTTATATGTAAAAGACACAAACATAGATGTTAATGTAATATTGAACTATTTAAGCGATAAATATTTTAGCGGATATTTTAAAAGTTATGATTTGAGTTTGCATATATGCCAGAATAAAGATATTTTGCTTGTTAACGAAGTTAATAATGAATCGAATTATAACTGTTTCAATTTTTTTGATGCCGAAAGGGCGATTTACGGAAGTAGAGTAGGGGAGTTGCCTTTGTGGTTTATGGCAACAGGCAACGGAAAAACCAATTATCTTGTCGAACTGTCGTATGCCGGCGATGTCGAAACCAAATTGTTTTTAACTTTTACATCGCTTTCCGAATCGCAATATACAGGTTATCCAGAACTGTTGCTCGACAGTGAAAATCAACCTGACAAACTGTTGCAGCAAAATTATTATTCGTATGCAAAATATTTTAAAAACAAACTTGTTTCACATTACGGCAATTTCGGATACAGTTACGAACTGAATATCTCAAAGGAAATAAAAAATCGTTCTTTTTTCGTTGACCGGGCTTATATTCACTATTACATTGATACCGACGATGACGATTCAATAATAATATCGATGCCGATGATGTCGCTGCTTGAATATATCTCGACCAACTCGTTTGTTTTTCTGTTTTTTGTAATCGTACTTGCAATATTACTGCGCTGTCTGGGATTTGACGTGTTGGGAACAGGCAAAACAATAAATTTCAGGCAAAAAATACGAATTTTGCTGCTGATACTGGTTTTGTTTTTATTGTTCATAGTTGGCGGAACGATATTGTGGCATACATTCAACCAGTTTGAAAAAAACAAAACTGAATCAATCGAAGAAAAAATACAGCTGATAAATAACGAATTCAGTTTGCGATATGGAACCTCCGATTATATTGCAGCAACGCGCGACTTGTCATCATGGCTGATAGAACTCTCCAACCTCTATCATATTGATATAAATATTTATTCGACAGATGGAAAACTTCTGTCAACATCGCGTCCCGAAATTTTTGAACGCAAATTGCTGGGATTGAATATGAACATACACGCATTTGTGAAACTTAATACTCAAAATCAGCCTTATTACATTCATTACGACAATATCGGAAGCCTTTCGTTCAAGTCCATTTACCTTGCCTTTTACAATCACGATGATGAAAAACTTGCATATCTGAATCTCCCTTATTTCGAACAGCAGCGCAAGTTTCAGGAAGAATGGCTCGCTTTGGCAAATACCGTTATTAACATATTTATTGTAGTAATAATACTCGGAATATTATTTGCAACGATAATATCAAACGTATTGTCGAAACCCCTGAATATTGTGCGCTCGCAAATAGGAAAATTCAATCTGATGGGAAAATCGGAACATATTAAATATAAAGGAAACGACGAAATAGGAAGCCTCGTAAATGCATACAATTCAATGCTCGACAAACTTGCCGAAAGCGCCGCAAAACTTGCCCAAACCGAACGCGAACAGGCTTGGCGCGAAATGGCGCAGCAGATTGCTCACGAAATAAAAAACCCGCTGACTCCCATGAGGCTGAATATTCAACACGTCATGCGCATGAAAAAAAATAATGATGCCAATTGGGAAAAACATTTCGATAATCTTGCAAAATCATTGATGGAACAGATAAATATCCTCTCGATAACAGCCTCCGAATTTTCGGATTTCGCGAAACTCGCAAATCCTGAACAGCGGGACGCAGACGTGGATGTAGTGGCATTGCTCGAAAAACAGTTGGAAGTATTCAAAGGATATGAAAAAATAAAAATATCGCTTCGGGTTGACGGTCTTCGTCCTAAAATTGTATCGGCTCTCTGCGAACAGCTGCAGCGAGTATTTACAAATCTCATTAAAAATGCAATACAGGCAATAGGAGATGAAAACGAAGGCAAAATAGAACTCTTTGCTTCCGATTTGCCCGACAACTGTTATCAGTTCAAAGTGCAGGATTCGGGAACAGGCGTTAGCGAAGAATTGCGCAAACACCTGTTTCAACCTAATTTTACAACCAAATCGAGCGGCATGGGACTGGGTTTGGCTATTTCAAAAAATATTATCGAAAATATTGGCGGACGGATATATCATGCCCTTTCGGAAGACGGCAAAACATGCTTCATTGTTGAACTGCCAGCGAAAAGCGCAAATTAATCGAAAATACCGAATACTCAAAAACCTAACTCCTGTTCATAACCTCATTCTGGCGGCTTATACTTTCCGAATGAATAGCGTCAAGGATGGTGCGGATAAACGTTTCGCTGATGTTAAGACGTTTGGCGCGCGATACGATTCTTTCTATAATATTATTCCATCGCTGTTCCTGATAAATCGAAACATTATTCGTACGTTTCAGTTTTCCTATTTCTTCGGCAAGCCGCATTCGTCTGCTTAAAAGTTCAAACAAATCCGAATCAATCTGGTCTATCTCGGAGCGCAGCTTGCTTAATGAATATGAAAAAATTGAATTATTAATGTTTTCATATCGCCACTTTAACGAAGTGAGAATTACGTCCAGCTCGGCGGGAGTGATTTGCTGCCTGGCATCGCTCCATGCCGCATCAGGACAGATATGCGATTCGATCATCAGCCCGTCATAATTTAAATCGGCGGCGATTTGTGATATCTTAAATAAATTTTCACGGTTGCCGCATATATGCGAAGGGTCGCAAATCATCTTTGTTTCGGGAAACTGACGGCGAATATCAAAAATCAAATGCCACAGAGGAACATTGCGATATTCGCTGTATCCGCAGGCTGAAAAACCGCGATGCACAAGCCAGATATTTTCTATTCCCCTTGTGTGAGCAATTCGTTCTATTGCCCCAGCCCATAACGACAAATCGGGATTTACAGGATTTTTTATTAAAACTTTAACATCCGTACCTTTCAAAACGCTTGCAATTTCTTTTACGCTGAACGGATTTACCGTTGTTCGCGCACCAATCCAAACGTAATCTACCCCGTACTGCAATGCTTTGTGAACATGTTCGGCGTTTGCAACTTCTATGGCAATGGGCAAGCCTGTGATTCGTTTTGCCGTTGCAAGCCATATTAAGCCAAGTTCGCCAACCCCTTCAAACGATGCGGGGCTGGTTCGCGGTTTCCATATTCCCGCACGCAGAATATTTACTTTTCCTGTTTCGGCAAGTTTCGTGCAGGTTACTATTGTTTGCTCTTCTGTTTCGGCGCTGCATGGTCCCGAAATTATTATCGGACGTTTCATTTCATGTCAGGTATTAATTATTTAACATAACTTAATCTTACAGTAATATTTTTTATTAACTTTTTTTTACTGTATGACAAAATTACTAAAATAATTAATAATGAACAGTTACCATTTATGTTTTTAACATTTCTCAAAAAAATTTTTTTGACTTATAATTTATATTATAGGACAAGTTGTTCCATGTGCAAAGATATATTATTATTTAATATCTACAAATTTTATGTTTGTCAATAACCTGTTGACAAGCTGTTGATAAAGTTTACAATATATTGTTTTCATGCGATTTGCGTGCGCCTATAATATAAATTATAAGTCAATGAAAAATATTAAAAATTATATTAAAAAAAAACATTATGGTATTTTTTTATAATACAGTAAAAAATATAACCTCGCAATTTTATGCAGGTCGTGCTGATGCTTTTGTTATATCACCTGCATGCTTTTGCGAGGTAAATGAAAATTTTGCAGTACACACCATGTTTCCTGGCATTGACACCAGGTTTCCTGGCATTGACACCATGTTTCCTGGCATTAACACCAGGTTTCCCGGCATTGACACCAGGTTTCCTGGCATTAACACCAGGTTTCCTGGCATCAACACCAGGTCTCCTGGCATTAACACCAGGTTTCATGGCATTAACACCAGGTCTTCTGGCATTAACACCAGGTCTTCTGGCATCAACACCAGGTCTTCTGGCATAGACGCTAAAAACAGTATCGAAATATCTATAAAATAAAATATAATTACTTTATGTCTAACAAATTTAAATCTTTAAAAAAATGAGCACTACAGATTATATCCCGCATCAGGACGGGAAATTTTTACAGTGGGTAAACAATTTTATCAACTATCTGGGAACGACAGCGAGGAAATTCGACTTTCCCGAAGACCTTTATACGGATTTGACGGCGCAGCATGCCGATTTTGTGCAAAAACTTACAGCCGCCGAAGAACCCGCAACTCGTACCAAGCTGACAGTTAAGGCAAAAAACGATGCTCGCGCCGCTTTTAAAACAGCAATCAGGAAAGCCGTGAAAGAGTACCTTGCCAATAATCATCTGGTAACGGACGAAGACCGCGAGGGGCTTGGCATACCCGTTCACAAAACTACGCGCACGCCTGCGCCTGTGGCTACTACCTATCCCGACTTTGACGTTGACAGCAGCGTGATTCGCCGCCTGACAATTCATTTCTACGACCAGGGCAGCAAAAAGTCGAAGGCGAAGCCCGCAGGACAGCACGGCGCCGAAATTAAATGGGCAATACTCGATGCGCCGCCTGCAACGCTTGGCGATTTGAATCAGTCGTCGTTCGACACGCACACGCCATTCACTTTGCAGTTTGACGAAAACCAGCGCGGGCTGACGGTTTACTTCTGCCTCTGCTGGGAAAATACGCGCGGCGAAAAAGGTCCCTGGAGCGAAATCGTTTCGGCGATAATACCGTAAAATAATTAACAATTAATAATTAATAATTAATAATTAATAATTAATAATTAACAATTAATAATTAATAAGAGAAGACAAGCTGACATTTACAATAAAACAGACAAATAAATAGACAATGCCCTGTGTGCCTCTGCAAAATCTCTGTGCAATTCTGTGTACCGACAAGCAGCACAGAGATACGCAGAGGAAACAGGGATAACAATTAATAATTAATAATTAACAATTAATAATTAATAATTAGCAATTAATAATTAAGAATTAACAGTGATATTAGTAAAAAACATATTAAATGAAACAGACAACTGTCGATTATCGATGGTTAACTGTAACGTGAGAATTTTTTGGGGATGCAATAATAACGATGCGGGTTGTGATTGGCAGTCCAGCCTTAACGGTTGTTTTTCTATTTGATTGACATGATAATATAACGCATTTTGTCGATTCAACTCGCACGTTATTATAATAACGGTAAAGTCAGCTATTGTGTGATGCTGATCTTTTTATTATCATTTATTATTTGTTGAGCCGCGGGCAAAGCCTGCGGCTCGGTTTTTATTAATTGCCGAGTTGAAAATTAATATGATTGCGCGGCATACTGTCATAAATTTCTGTCGGCAAGTTTTCGGATTTTTGCGTTAAACCTGTCTTCGTTCATTAGTTTTTCGACAGTGATATGCATTCTGTATTGCCAGCAGTTATCGCGGTTTGCAGGAATGTTGATGCGCTCTTCATCTTCGTTTTTTCTGCGAATGTTTTCGTCTATGGCAAACCAGTCCTGAATCGGAAAAACAGCAAGCAGCGATGGCGATTTTAAATGTTCGTTCAAAATGTTTTCGGCAATCGTGGCAGTGCAGTTTTCGGGCGCATTGCCGTGTAAATGCAGTATTTTATTATAATATTGCTGAGTTTTTTCGTTATTTTCTTTCCACCATCCGCGCAATGTGGAAGTGTCGTGAGTCGAGGTTGTACAGACCGAAAAGCGCGGATATGTTGCAGTATTTCCAAAATCGGTATTTTTGTCTTTCGACATTCGCTGTACTTCAAGGCTTAATATTTGTAAACTGTTTATGACTTCAGGCACGCAGTCGGGAATCATTCCGAGATCTTCGCAGCAGGCAAGCATATTTGTTGCACAAATCAGCGCAGGGAGTTTTTTCATTGCCTTCGATTTCCATAATTCATTGTTTCGGCGATAATAAAATTCATCATAAATGCTGTTGAATATCTGTTTTTTATTATCGTCAAGTTCGGCGTATGCTGTTGTTGACTGAGCTGCTATTCGTGGATGAAAATGATTTTTTTTGTATTCATCTTCTACAAAAAGCACGTCGTTTATCAGCGAAAAAAGAGTGGATTTTAATGCTTCTGTCTGTTCATTTTGACTGGTTTTAAAAAAATCATCAATCCTGCGTTGAGTGTTAAAATCGGGTTTGAATTGCAAAATGTCAACATCTGTCGTGTCGAAAAAGGTTTGAATTACACAGTTTGCCTGTTTTCCGAAAGTTTTATGAATGACGCCGTAATGAAAACGCGGTTTTAGATAATCAGTATTCATCGGCAGTCCATACTGTTCCAGTTCTTGCACTGAATATGGAAGCGAAGGATTGAAGTGTCCCAAAAATCCTTGCAGCGATTGAAGCGGAATTTCCCAAATTCTGAAAAAACCGAGTATGTGATCGATACGCCATGCATCAAAATATTCCGACATTTTTTTTAGTCGCTGTTTCCACCAGCGATAATTGTTTTCTTGGATTTTGTTCCAGTTGTAAGTCGGAAATTCCCAGTTCTGTCCCTTTGTAGAAAATGCGTCGGGCGGCGCTCCTGCCTGATTTTCGAGATTGAAATATTCGGGTTCTTTCCATGTTTCTACGCTGTTTCGCGCAACTCCAATCGGAATATCGCCCTGCAAAACAATTCCGTTTTTGCGAGCATGTTCGCTTGCTTTTTTCATTTGCTTATGTGCATGGTATTGCAAAAAACAGTAGAATTGAAGTGATTTTTTATGTTTTTTTTCAAAATTGTCAATATTTATTTTTTTGAAATTTTCATAATCAGTCCAAGCATTGAAATCAGGAGTTTTGAACCTGTCGCGCAAAGAACAAAACATTGCGTAAGGTTTCAGCCAAAAACTGTTTCTGTCGAAAAACGTTTTGTATGAAACAGATTTCAGGCAGTCATTTCCATCCTGACTGAAAATCTCTTTGAAAAACTTCCACTTTGTTTTTATGACTTTTTCATAATCAACAATTTTCGACCTGTTAAGTTGTTTTCTTACGTTTTCGTATTTCAACTGTTTTTCGTCAGATAATTTTCCCATTGCCGATAAATTGAGATATATCGGATGCAAAGCGTAAGTCGAAATTGCATTATACGGCGAGCTGTCGCGGCAGTCGAAAAATGCGCAACTGTCGTTTATCGGTAATATTTGCAGCAACACTTGACCGGTTTTTTTCATCCATTCGATAAACATTTTCAAATCGCCAAAATCGCCAATACCGCAACTGTTTTCCGTCCGCAGCGAAAAAACAGGAATTGCCGTACCCGAGCCGCGCCAAGCATTGCCGCTTGCAAATGAAGTTTCGAATGTGTATATTTTATGTTCATTACTCAAAAATTCGCTTACGAAAAAATGGCGGTTGTTTTCTTCTTCCCATTCTGTGATTTTGTTGGTTGCGCTGTCGATTTGCACAAATTTAAATTCAAGCGGAAACTGCAATTCTGCGGCATTCAGTTTGATTTTCCAAAGCGGAAATTCATCGTCATGCATTTTTACAGGCTGCGTCCAGTTTCCTAAAACGCTGTTGCCGCCTGCGATTGCCAATGAATTTTGTTTTGAAATTTGCGGTGCGTTTACTCTTAATTCCAAAGTTTTTTCATAAAATTCGGCTTGGCATTTTTTGCTGTTCCGTTTGTTTATGATATTTGTAAAAGCAGCAGAATAAAAAGGTTGTGCCTTTATGCCGTACCATAAATCGTGAATTTCGTAAACACTGGTTGTTGAATTTAATTTTGCAGTGTGATTTTTTCTCCATTCGGAAGTGATTTCGTTTCCCTTGCTGTCGCGTATCAGATAGAAATATTTTATTAGGGATTTGTTGATTTTTGATATTTCGACACTCCAAAAGCCAGAATTTTCATAATGCATCGCAAATTCTTCGCTGTCGATTTTTATAAACATATTTTCGCCGAAATTTGTATGGTAATGTATGTGGAATTTAAGCAGCATAATCAGTTTTTGAGTTTTCGTATAATCATCAAACCATCGCGCAGGTTAAATAAAACGTTTTCGACTCGTGCGTCATTCTGCACAAAATCATTAAATTCAACAATTCCGACAGTTTGCTTGTCATTCGGTTTTATCTGTTCTACCACTTTTCTGTCCCACAAAACATTATCGGCAAAAATGAATCCGCCGACATTCACCAAGCCAAAGACAGCCTTATAATTGTCCAAATAATTGCGTTTGTCGCCGTCAATAAACACGATGTCAAATTTTTTGTTTAGCGCAGGAATCACATTTTTTGCATCGCCGTCATGAAGATAAATTTTGTCGGCATATTGCGATTTTGCAATCATAAGTTTTGCCGTTTCCAGAATTTCGTCATTTATGTCGATGCTGTGCAGTTCGCCGTCTGCCTGTAAACCTTTTGCCAGACAAATTGCCGAATATCCTGTAAAAGTTCCAATTTCGAGAATATTTTTCGGTTTAATCATTTTGCTCAAAAATTCAAGTATCTTTCCCTGAACATGTCCCGAAATCATTCGCGTCTGGATGACGCTGAGATTGGTTTTGCGATAAATATCGTGCAGCAGTTCATCTTCGGCAGAAGTATGTTCGGCAATATATTTTTCTATTTCTTGGTCTTTGTCAAGCATTTTTTTAAAGATTTGATTTTATAAAAATATTAAGAATAACTTATGAAAGATAATTTATCTTCGACAAAAATCTCGTTGGCAATTTGGTGCAAATCTTCGGATTTCAGCGCATCGATTTTTGATTTTAGCATGTCAACAGTTTCTATTTTATCGAACAGCAAAAGCATTTTTGCATTATCAATCATTCGCTGTTCATAATTTTCGTTTTGTATAATCAGTTGCCCGATAAATCTGTGTTTGGCATAATCCAAATCCGATTTTTTGATTTTTTGTGAACGAAGATTTTCAAGTTCGGCAAGTGCAAGTTTTATACTTTTTTTCAGATTTTTACGCGCCGTTTCAAAATAAATTTGGAACACTCCCGAATTTATAAATGCTTCGTAACTTGAGGAAATATCGTACACCAAACCGTTTTGTTCGCGCAAACTTATATTCAGCAACGATGAAAAAATAGGTCCGCCAAGCATATTTGTAAGCAAACTCAATCCTGTGCTGCGACTGTCGTTTATGTTATATGCTCTGTTGCTTATTATGCAAAATGCCTGCGCCGAATCTGACGAAAATTCTTTTTTGAAAGGTTTGTAATCGTTTATTTTTTCGCATTGAGCAACATCCGAATCGTTATTATATTTCATTAAATATTTATTCGCCAGCGAATTTAATTTGTCAATATCAATATTACCTACAACCGAAAGGACGATTTTGTTGTTGATATAATTGCGTTTTATAAAAGTCCGCACATCGTTGGCAGTAAACGATTTTACCGATTTTACGGTTCCCAGTATAGGTTTTCCGATAGCATTTCCTTTAAACAGCAATAGCATCGATTTGTCGTAAATAACTTCCGAAAGATTACAATCCGCCGAATTTATTTCGCTTATTACTACGCCTTTTTCTTTGTCGAGTTCGTTTTCGGGAAAGACAGAATTAAATACCAGATCGCAGATGATTTCCAAAGCCTTTTCAAATTGGGAATTTTGTACGATTGAATAAACAATAGTGCTTTCGCGACTTGTAAAAGCATTCAGTTCGCCTCCATCGTGTTCGAGTCCGTAACAGATGTCGCGAGCCGAGCGTTTCTTTGTGCCTTTGAACAATACATGTTCTATGAAATGCGCTATTCCCTGTTCGTGAGCAAGTTCGTGGGCAGTTCCTGTTCCTATCATCAGTCCGCAATAGACCACGTTGCTTTGTGTTTTCTGCAAAACAACGCGTATTCCATTGTTGAGAGTAATTATTTCATGTTCATTTTTCATGGCTGCAAAGGTAACGAAAAAGTTATAAAGTCCGTAAAACGTATTATTGCGAATATGCAGGATGTAACAACCAAAGCGAACCAGAGCTCGGCGCTGCAATACGGAAATTTTATTTCTTTCCCTTTTAATCTTACATTTTTACCTTGTGTGAAGTCTATTTCAAATATTTGTTGAGCCAGCCGAAAAATTCGCGATTCCAAACCAAATTATTTTGCGGTTTGAAAACTTGATGCGCCTCATTTTCAAAAGCAAGCAAACGCGCATCGACTCCACGAAGTCGGGCAGCGGTGAATGCTTCCAAACTTTGAGTATATGGAATGCGAAAATCGTTTAAGCCTGTAATTATCAATATCGGCGTATCCCATTTTGTAACAAATTTGTGCGGCGAGTTTGCATACGAACGTTTAGCAGTCGGATTTTCGCTCCAATACGAACCGCCGTAATCGTTGTTTACAAACCACAGTTCTTCGGTATGTCCGTACATGCTTTCAAAGTTGAATATTCCGCAATGTGAAATAAATGCCTTGAAGCGTTTGCTGTGATTGCCGGCAAGAAAGAAAACCGAATATCCACCGTAACTTGCGCCTACACATCCCAAACGGTCGGCATCGCACCACGTTTCTTTTGCAACCTCATCTATTGCGCTTAAATAATCGCGAATGTTTTGTCCGCTGTAATCGCCGGAAATCTGGTCTAACCATTCCTGTCCAAACGATTGAACTCCTCTTCGATTTGGCGCAACAATAATGTAACCTTGCGCTGCCATCAATTGAAAATTCCAGCGATAACTCCAAAATTGGCTGACTACACTCTGTGGACCGCCTTCACAATAAAGCAAAGTTGGATATTTTTTTGTTGCATCAAATTTTGGCGGAAATATAACCCATGTAAGCATTTGTTTGCCATCGGTGGTTTTTATCCATCGTTTTTGAACTTCGCCCATTTGTACGTTATCGTAAATATTTTTGTTTACAAAACTTATTTGTGAGATATTCGAATAATCATTAGTATTTATTTTAAAAATTTCAGTTGCCATCGATAATTTTGTCATTTCGGCAACGATTATGTCATCTTTTTTTGTAAAGTGAGTTATATCGTGATCGCCAGATGTAAGTATTTCAACCTGCTGCGTATTGCAATCAACTCGGCAAATTTGATGTGTTGCTTCAATAGGAGATATAAAATATATCATATCATTTCCATCCCAAACGACATTTGTTGCGTTATAATCGAATGTCGGCGTAAGATATGTCATCGAATTGTCGTTGCTGTTCCACACAAACAGTCGTTCCTTGTCGCTCTCGTTTCCTGCGCGGCGCATACTGCGAAAAGCGATTTTTGTATCATCGGGAGACCATACTGGATAGCTATCATAACCCTGAAATTCGTTAAGATTTTTGTGTTCGTTAAATTCTTTGCAAATATTCGTAGTAGTTTCGGTTTCGGTATTGTAGATAAAAATATCCGCCTGCGTAGATATTGCATATTCTGTTCCTGTTTGTTTTTTACAAACGTAAGCGAGTTGAGTTCCGTTGCTGTTCCATGCGATTTCAGCAATATCGAAATACGGCGCAGTCGGAGCATCCCATGCTTCGCCGTCCATAATATCCTTGCCGTTTTCAACTTTTCCGTTTTTTATGTCTGCAACAAAAATATGAGAATGTTTTCCTTCGTCCCAATAATTCCAGTGCCGTACCATTAAATCATTATAAATTTTTGCCTGCGATTTTTCCATGTCGGGATATATTTCTGCTGAATTACGTTTTTCTGCGGAAACTTTTTTTGTATAAAAAATTCTGTTTTCGGCAGGAGCAATACCAAATCCTTCGATGCCGCCTTCGATAAACGAGAATTGTGCAAGCGCTCCCGTTTCGACATCTGCAACAAAAATTTGTTCATCCTGCATAACATACAATTTATCGCCGATTTTATTCCATATCGGATCAGAAACGTTATCTGCCAGTTTTACGGTTTTACCGTCATTAAGCGAAATGAGCCAAAGACTTGTTACGCCTTTGTTTGCTTCGACACTGTAATTGGTAACGACGTATGCAACATTTTTTCCATCGGGCGAAATTATGCTTGTACCTATTCGTCCCATTTTCCACATAACTTCGGGAGTAAAAATTCCTGCCGAAATTTCGTCGGCACTAAGATCATTATTGATTTCTATTTTTTCGACGGTTTTTTTTTCGTCCGTCGAACAAGCTGTAATAATTGCTATTGACATAAACAATGCGATTAATTTTATTTGTTTCATAATTTTATAAGTTTGTAATTATAATTTATTTTTTATTTGTCAAAGTTAGCATTAAATTTCCAATTACACACAAACAGATAAAAATGTTTTACAAAATTTACAGGGAAAAATTACAAAAAAAATAAAATAAAAGTGAAAAATATATAGTCGCTCCTTAAAAAGTAATTTTGCAGAGATAAATGTTTTGTCCGACAGATTTGAGAATGACGATGTCCCTGACTGGACATTTTTCATTGACAATTATCTGTTTAATGGGCTACTAAATACTTTGCGCTGTGTAAAATATAAATGGATATCATTAAATCAATGATACCCATTCGTGCGTTTATCTGCAAAATGTAAATCAACACAGGAATTACATGTTCATTCCGCCGCAGCAGTTAATAACTTGTCCGCTTACATACGATGAAAGATCCGAAGCTAAAAACAAACAAATATTTGCAACATCCTCAGGAGTTCCTCCGCGTCTTAACGGAATCTTTTCTGCCCATCCTTTTTTTACATCTTCGGGCAATTTTGCCGTCATTTCGGTAATAATAAATCCCGGAGCAATACAGTTTGCTCTCACTCCGCGCGAACCAAGTTCCTGTGCAATAGATTTTGCCAAACCTATCATTCCTGCCTTGCTCGACGAGTAATTGGCTTGTCCTGCATTACCGCTGACGCCGACAACACTTGACATATTGATAATGCTTCCTGTCTTTTGACGCATCATAATCGGAGTACAGGCATGAATAAAATTGAATGCCGATTTCAGATTTACCGTCAGCACAGCATCCCACTGGGCTTCGCTCATGCGCATCATAAGTCCGTCTTTCGTAATGCCAGCATTGTTTACAAGAATATCTATTCTGCCGAAATCTTTTATAATTTCGTCAACAACTTTGTGAGTTTCTTCAAAGTTCGCCGCATTGGATGCGTATGCTTTAACTTTTACTCCGAATGCTTCAATTTCTTTTTCGGTTGCCTGTGCGTTTTCATCTATAACCAAATCGGTAAATGCTATATTTGCTCCTTCCGAAGCAAGTTTAACAGCAATCGCTTTGCCTATTCCGCGGGCTGCACCTGTAACAACAGCAGTTTTTCCTTCTAATAATTTCATAATTTATTTTTATTTAAATTAGTTTTGAGTGCAAAGGTAATATTTTTATTGAAACTGATAAGCAGTTGTTGCTTGATAAGGATATAAATTATTTATTAATAAGTAATTGTGAATGAAAATCAGATTTTTTCTCTTGCATCAAAGCAAAAGCAACAGAATCGCGGCGTAATCAATCCTGAGTATTGACAATAATAATATTACACTCTGTAAAGTATAAAAAGAAAATAACCGAAATTTGTAATTATATTCTTAAAAATTTTGTTGATATTATTTTATTTTGCAGGTTTCCCCTATAAATTTTGTAAAACATTTTATTCGTTTGTGTGTAATTGAAAATTTAATGTTAACTTTGCATTGTTATACAATTAAACGCACTTTATGTATATAGTAGGTAAAAATACTGTTTTTAACATAGGATTAAGAATAAAATTTATAGCAGAATTACTGCCTTTCAACTAAATAGATCCATATTTTATCGATAAAGATTTATCGACTGTATTGGTATTATCATCAATCAAAAATATTAAACAAAATATCTATTAAACAAATTTTTATATTTAAACAATGAAAAAAAATGTAATAATAATCGGCGCTGCAGGGCGCGATTTTCACAATTTTAACACATATTTCAGAGATAATGAAAAATATGAGGTGCGTGCATTTACGGCAGCACAAATTCCCGACATCGATGGACGCAAATATCCAAAAGAATTGGCAGGAAAACTTTATCCTCACGGGATTCCCATCGTTTCGGAAGACGAATTACCAAAATTAATAAAAGAACTTGATATCGACATTTGCGTTTTTGCATACAGCGATGTTCCTTATCATAAAATAATGAATGTAAGCGCAATAGTGAATGCGGCAGGCGCTGATTTTATGCTGCTGGGACCAAAAGAAACACAACTGAAATCATCAAAACCTGTTATTTCGGTTTGTGCAGTTCGTACAGGTTGCGGCAAAAGTCAGACATCGCGCCGAATTATCGAAATCCTTGTAAACAAAGGTTTGCGTGTTGTCGCCATTCGCCATCCTATGCCTTATGGCGATTTATTGAAACAAAAAGTACAGCGTTTTGCAACCGTTGACGATCTTGCAAAACACAACTGTACGATTGAAGAAATGGAAGAATATGAACCTCATGTGGTTACAAACCGCAATGTTATTTATGCAGGAGTTGATTATGAGGCAATTATTCGCGAAGCAGAAAACGATCCCGACGGTTGCGATGTTATATTGTGGGACGGAGGAAACAACGACTTTTCATTCTATCAGTCCGATTTGACTGTCGCTGTTGCCGACCCTTTACGCGCAGGCGCAGAAATTTCATATTATCCGGGCGAAGTTGTTGCTCGCATGGCTGACGTTGTCGTGATAAACAAAATAGATTCGGCAAGACTCGAAGATATTAATATTGTGCGCAATAACATAGCGCGAATAAATCATAAAGCCACAGTAATAGATGCTGCCTCGTACCTTACTGTCGATAAGCCTGAACTTATTACAGGAAAACGTGTACTGGTTGTTGAAGACGGACCTACGCTTACTCACGGCGAAATGCGCATAGGAGCGGGAACTGTCGCCGCAAAAAAATTCAATGCTCAAACTTTGGTTGATCCTCGTGAATACACGGTCGGCAAATTAAGCGAAACGTTTATAAAATATCCTAATATTGGTACGCTTTTGCCTGCAATGGGATATGGCGAACAGCAAATAAGCGATCTTGAAAAAACAATTGCTGCAACGCCTTGCGATACTGTTGTCATTGCTACGCCGATTGATTTGCAGAGAATTGTAAAAATCAAACAAAATTGTGTGAAAGTAGGCTATGAATTACAGGAAATAGGATATCCGAATTTAGAAAATGTGTTGGATAAGTTTATTGAAAAATTCAATTTGGAAAAATAAATTTGTCTTAAAATTTATATTAATGGAATCCGTACAATCAATTTGTGCGGATTTTTTTATGGTCAGTAAATCAGTCCTTAGTCGCAAGTCGGTTTATTCGTCATTCCTAAAGCAGTAATGATAAATTAAAAATAACAAAGGGCGAAAAATCTTCACCCTTTGTTATTTTTTTTATTTTGTTTGTTGTTTTTCTATTCACAGGGCGTTGCCCTGCCTTGTTGTTGTAAGGCTTTCAGCCTTATTTGCTTCGTCGCTGCGCTCCTCGCAATGACGTGCTTTTTAAACATTTCGTTTGCAATGCCTGATCGTACAGGGCTTCGTGGTTAAACGGTAACCAGTCTTGATCTGTTGCCATGTTTTTTTCCTTTTTTAAAACAGTTAATTAATTTATTGATTTGTAATATGTTTTTTTATATTCATTATTTAAAATCTTTACTTCTTAAACTCAAATTTTTACTTCTTAAACTCAAATTTTTACTTCTTAAACTCAAATTTTTACTTCTTAAACTCAAATTTTTACTTCTTAAACTCAAATTTTTACTTCTTAAACTCGGATTTTTACTTCTTAAACTCAAATTTTTACTTCTT
>JAISYZ010000028.1 GCA_031269545.1 Prevotellaceae bacterium | reverse complement strand
AGACCAGGGCTGCAAAAATGTGGCGGAGTTTTGGCGTGGGAATGGAGCGTAGCGGAATGACCTAGCCAAAACGGAGCCCGAGCCGCCTACTGGCGGCGAAGCATAAACAATCCTGTTATACGCCGTTCTTTTGCCCCCATCTGCAAATCGTTCTGCGCCATGGACGGCGCAGAACGGTACATTTATGATTTTTTACCTAATAATTTATGCCGAAAACCGTTTTTGATAACATTTTAAGTTTTTCATCATTTTCAATGTTTCATCCGAAACAATATGCTCCATTTTACAACTATCCCGTTCCGCAGTTCTCTGACTGACCCCAAGTACATCCCTAAGAAACAGTAAAAGACAATTGTAACGGTCTCTAATTTCCGATACTTTTTCTTTTCCTTGCTTTGTCAGGGTAACAGTTCTATAACGTTCATGTTCCAAAAAACCTTGTGCTTCCAATACCTTAATCGCTACAACCACGGACGGCTTGGATACTCCAAGCTGAACGGCAATATCTGTAACTCTGACTGCGCCCCTGTCGGCGAGAAATCCAATTGTTTTTAAATAGTCTTCAAGCGATTGTGTCATATTGTCTCCGTAAAAACATCGGCATAAAAATCTTTTAGCCATGTACGCATATGGACTACTGCGTAATGTTTTCGTGATAATACGGTATTAATCGGTGTATTGGTTTTTTTCGCAATTTCTTTTACCGATAAACCTAAAAATTCCGCCAGTTCAAAAACAATACGTTGCTCCTCCGGTAAATCACAAAGAGCCATTTTTATTTCCTCAAGTATCATCAAACGCAGATATTCCATTTCAGGTATTTGTGCTGTGTCCGAAATAATGTCGGCGATTTCTTCAAAAATGTATTCATCATCTTCATTATATAAAATCGGGAACTGGTATTCTTTCTTTTTCCTCTGATAGTCAATTATTTTGTTTCGGGCAACACGATAAAGCCATGCTGAAATTTGCTCCAGTGGTTTATCAAGAGTATCCATACGTACAAATTGATAAAACACTTCCTGTAAAATGTCTTCCGCATCTTCGAGATGCCGTATTCGTGAACGGATAAATTTTAATAATCGTTCACGGTAAGTTGTAAAAATTTTTGTAACAGTACTTTCAGGCACGGCTTGTTTCACACAATTTTTTCCAACCAAAGTGGATAAAACCAATGATTATTATTCACTGGTATCTTGCTTGTCGGTTTTCGTTTCTTTCCCTTTATAAAGATCGTTCAAAGTCGAAAACCGGTCATAAAAGAAATGGTGAAACCCCTTTTCCTTTTCAACAAAGGCTTTCCGTTCTTCTTCGGTCATGTTCATCCATTTTTCTCTCAAAGGGTTACTGTGATGAAAACTCCGTCCCATTTCTAAGTGTGATAATTGATTTTTACCAATTCCCCCAAAAAGGATGTGGGTTAAAACCAAAATCCCTACCGCTTGCCAATAGGTTAATGCCGGTAAACCAAAAATATCCGGTACAAGAGCATTCCATAACAACATTACGGCAACGCTAAAGCCAGCAATAACGACAAGGACTACCACAAAACCCAAGACAAAGTATCTAATTCTGAAAATTTTGTTCATATTGTCTCTCCTTACTTTAGTAGACGAATGAGACGAGAAAATATTTTATATTTTATACAAATTTCTTAAATAATTTCAGGCGCCATGGAGGGCGCCTGCGACGACTAATTTGGGGGCAAAATAATGGCGTATAACGTTCCGGCTGTATAGGACGTTTTGCCAGCCCGAATAAGGGCTTGCGTAGCAAGACCAGGGCTGGCAACTATCGCCTGTTTGTCGGCTTCCTTAAGCAAAAATGATATTCTGTTATCCATTTTTCTTCCTTTTTTTTATCAGTTAAACATTGATACAAAGATATAAAAAATTTACATTAAAACCGTTTTCTTCATATTTTTTTGGTACAGTTCCGACAAAGTTTATAATTTTGTCGTATAAATCTGTATTATGAAAATGTATCGTATTGTTATAATCGTTTTGTTCACTGTATTTTTCGGCGCAGCACAGGCGCAGCAGTTGAGCGACAGCGCACAAGTGTCATTGCTTACTTGCGGAGCAGGAAATCAACTGTATTCTATTTTCGGACACAGCGCAATACGCATTTGCGATGCCGAAAACAACATTGATATGGTTTTCAATTACGGAACATTCGACTTTTCAACTCCAAATTTTTATCTCAAATTTTCGCGCGGCACCTTAATGTACATGCTTTCGGTAAACAGTTTCAGCGATTTTTTACAAAGTTACAAATACGAAAACCGCAGCGTTTACGAGCAAAAATTAAATATCACTCACGCCGAAAAAGAAAAACTGTTTTCGCTGCTGTTAGAAAACTGTAAACCACAAAATCGTAATTATCGATACGATTTTTTCAAAGACAACTGTTCTACTCGCATTCGCGACATTTTTCAGCAAGCAGTCGGCGAACGATTAAGGTTTTCCGATAAAAACACAGACGGCAGCATGACATTCAGGCAGTTGATATATCCCTATCTCGAAAAAATGCAGTGGAGCAAATTCGGAATTGATATTTTACTCGGAATGCCAACAGATGTTCGCGCATCCAACGCCGACTACATGTTTCTCCCCGCCGAATTATTTAAAACTGTTGATACGGCAACAATAGACGGCAAAAGATTTGCTGCGCCTCCGAAAACTCTTTATCAAGCGCACGAAGTTCAAACATCGAGCCTGCCATCGCCAAATTTGGTGTTCTATATTTTTATGATAGCCGTAATTTTATTGAGTCTTTCAGAACTTTATTTTTTGCTTAAAAACAGAAAATTCAATACAAAAATTTTCGACAGGATGTTTTTTACCTGTTTGGCGTTAGTTTCGGTTATAATCGTGCTGATGTGGATATTTTCGCTGCATTATCCCGTACGCGACAATCTGAATATACTTTGGCTCAATCCGTTGTATTTATACATATTTATAAAACTCGAAAAAAGCAACATTTACATTCTTGCCTTTTGCATCGTCTGCAATCTTACTGTTTTGTGCGGACATTCTCTTCTGCCTCAATATTTTAACTCCGCATTTTTTGCAATAATCACAGCCTCGACCATACGACTGATAATGATTGCAGCAAAAACACGAGTAATCAACAAAAGACACATCCGATTATAGATTATTAAATTATTTTACCCTAATATGATTAAAACTGATACTTTGGCATTATTTTTGTATGTAATATAATTGTTTTGTTTTAAACAAAGTTATGGAAATTGAAGGGTAGAGTAGTTGGAAAATTATAAGGGGGACTTATTTTATTTATTATTAAATTTTTAAATGGAGGACCCATTTTTATGAAAAAAAATCTTTTTTTAGCCCTTTTTGCGGCAAGTCTAATTTTTGCAGGTTGCAGCGACGATAAACCCGCTGTTCCGCCTGTTGACACAAATTACAATGCTAAAGAATTTTTTAGCAATTCGGTAAAGGATCTGTTACAGACTGTTACAGTCAACACGGCAGATTTACCAAAAACGTTTACTCTTGGCGGCGGCACCAAGATTACTATTGACGATGGCACATTTGCTATCGGAGGAGTTCCGATTACGGGAAATTTTACGCTTGAGGTGATAGAATGTGTAAAACCAAGCCACATCGTTTATTCGGGAACCAACACTAATCTCACTTACGGAGAAATACTCGCATCAGATGGTTTTATTTTTATCAATGCCAAACAGGGCGAAACAAACGCAGATAAAAATCTGCTGAAAAACATTGATGTTCAAATTAAGCAGACAGATTTAGACAGAGAGTGGACTCAACTGTGGGAAGGCATTGATACTGCAGGCGTTGACGGAGATCAATTTGCTTGGAATGATCTTTCGGCTGATGCAGTTTTAGTTGATCAACCAGGAGGAGGTATGGGAGAAATCAAAGGACAAGATGGATTTTTCCCTTTCAAACTCGGCAAATTAGGCTGGTTTAACTGTGATGTTTATTGGGATTATGGTCCAAAAACAACTCTGTTTATTAAAATCACAGGCGGTCCTGTTGATTTTGCATCTTACCAGGGCGGTACAGGTTCTACCTGCGTATTTTTCCATGGTTACGGCGATTTGGTAGTAGCACAATTATATACTCCGTATGGCACAAACGGAGTTCAAAGTTATGACGATTCAATGCCAATAGGGAAAAAAGGAACATTACTTGCATTTTCTATCAAAGAAGGCAAATTTTATCTTGCAAAACAGGAAAATGTAGAAATCACCGAAGACAGGGAAGTAAGCTTGAACATGGTTGAAACAACCGAGGCAACCATTCAGGCTGCAATTGATGCATTGGACGACTAATCAATAACAAAAATTTCTTTGTGTTAATTCGTGAGGCTGTCTTAAAAGTGGGACAGCCTCTTTTTTATCTATGCAGCAAGTTTTAGATTTTGTGTGTAATAATTCTCTTTTTGAAGCAGGATTTTGTATTTTTCGTAAAAAACGACAGCAAAAACAACAATTTCGGATAAAACAGGTAGTTTTTGACGGTTTTTGGGCGTAATTTTCCCTTTGTTATAGAGTTTTCCGATATTGAAGGCAATGGCAAAGACAGCAAAGTCCATAGTAATCAGTTCTTTGCCGAAGTGTCGGAAGCGGAAATAGTTTTTGTTGGATTTTCCCTGCCCAAACACCGATTCTGGTTCTATCGGTCGCCGACGGCGATGGTAAAGCCCTTCTTTGGAAGTCAAAAGTTGTCTCACTTTTTCTTTATGGCGGTTAAGGTTGTGATTGACTTCTATCCTGCGATTCCCTTTTGCCTTGTGGCACAAACATTTAAGCGGACAACCTTCGCAGTTTCTTGCTTCGTAATGACTTACAAATGAGATAAAACCGCTGTCCGTTTTGCGCTTTGCCTCTCCGACTTTTTCCATTCGCTGTCCAATTGGACAAACGAAAAAGTCCTTTTCTTTGTTGTAAAACAGATTTTGAGCCAAAAATGCGTTGTTTTTGAAAGCCCGTTTTTGTTCTTTATGAAACATCGGAAACTTCACAAATGGCTCAATTTCATTCGCTTCCATAAACTCGTAATTTTCTTCACTGCCGTAGCCCGAATCGGCAATCGCCTTTTTTAACACTTTGCCAAAATTTCCCTCAAAACGTTCTCTGAAACCATTTACAAAGGGCTTGAAGGTCAGGAAATCGGCAGGATTAGAGAAAAAATCGAAGTGGCTGATAAATTGGTTTTCAGTTCCAATTTGCAGATTATAAGCAGGTTTGAGTTGTCCGTTTTGCATGTGGTCGTCTTTCAGGTGCATAAAAGTGGCGGAAGTATCGGTTTTGGAATATGAGTTGCGATTGCCAAGGGTTTCAAGATGGTTTTCGTATTCTGCCAATTTTGGCAACTGCTTTTCTTCCAGTATTTTAATCGCTTTTACAATCTCTTTTTGCGCTTCTTTCGGGCGGTCTGCAATTTTATTTGAGGCATTGATTTCGGCAATGCGTTTTTTGAGTTCTTCGGAGTTAATTGGCGTGGGAGGCTCGCCATCGGGTTGATTGTCCTGCATAATGCCTTCATCAATGTATTCAAGCACTTTGCGGATTTTTGCTTCGAGTTTCGCCTTGTTCTTTTCAACCGTTTTGCGCCATACAAAAGTGTAGCGATTGGCACGCGATTCTATCTTTGTGCCGTCAATGTAAGCCACATCCAAACTCAAATAACCCATTTCCACAAGCATCACGACAACTTGAGTAAATATCTCATTGACAGTGTTTTTTAAATGATTAGAACGAAAACGATTGACCGTATTGTGGTCAGGTTCGAGTCCGCCTGCAAGCCACGCAAAAGAAAAACGGTCGATAATGGCGGCTTCAATTTTGCGGCTCGAATAAATGTTGCTCAAATAGGCAAAAATCACGAGTTTGAGCATCACGCGAGGAGGATAGGCGCTTGTGCCCCCGCCTTTGTATGTATCAATAACCTTGCTAATATCAAGATTATCTACCACTTGATTTACCAATCGAACAGGCGAATCCTGTGCAATTTTGCTATCCAGACTTACTGGAAAAAGCATTGTCTGACCTTGATTATATTCCTTAAAAACTGGTTTCATATTTAATTAATATCTTTGATTATCAGATGCAAAGATACAAAATTATCTGCAAATAACCAATAGTTCGTAACAAAAAAAATAGAGGCTGACGCAAAAAATACTTTTGAGACAGCCCCTTTTTAATAATTTTGTCCATAGGTTGAAATCCGTTTATCCAAAAATAAATTACAATCGGGCAATCTGAAAAACGGTTGCCATTGTTTACTACTATATTTTCTGTCAGTCGGCAGTGATAATTAATAATTTATGAAATTTGGAATATGCTGAACCCTGTTTATCTTAAAATATTTTCGTCTGACTTTACAAAATTCAAAATATTTAGTATAAATTTGTTGCTCATTTAGTATAGAATTATATGAATAAAGAACCAAAAATCAGAGTTGGCATACTGAACGAAGCGGTAATAAATTTTCGTTTATACGGCAATTATAAAACTAAACAGTGTAACATTGCAGACGATTCGTGCGTTGCTCAAATTCATCAAAACGGCATTTCGATAAGTTGTGCCGGCAATGCAAAAATATTGCTCGACAATTTTGACATACTTGAACCTGACGACGAAAAAAACTGTTTTTTTGAGTTGATTGATGTTACAATTGGTGTTGAGTTTCACTGGCAACGCAAAGAAAATCAAAAATTCAAAGGCGCCTTACAGTTTGTTATCGAAAATGAAAAAATCACCGCTGTAAACATAATAAACATCGAAGATTATTTGACTTGCGTTATTTCGGCAGAAATGAGCGCAACAAGTTCGATGGAACTGTTGAAAGCGCATGCTGTAATTTCGCGCGGATGGCTGCTTGCTCAAATCAAAAAAAGCGAAAACATAGGAAAAACCAAAGCCGAATATAAATCAATAAGCCAAACCGAAACCGAGTATATTCGCTGGTGGGACAGAGAAGATCATAGCAATTTTGATGTGTGCGCCGACGATCATTGTCAACGTTATCAAGGAATTACCCGAGCAAATACAACATACGTAGTAGATGCTATCGAGGCAACGCGCGGACTTGTACTTACCGCCAACGGAGAAATATGCGATGCGCGTTTCTCAAAATCATGCGGCGGCGTGATGGAAAAATTTGAAAACACATGGGAACCTGTCGAACATTTATACTTACAGGGATTGGCAGATACCGAAGACGAAAAAGCCATTGATCTTACAGTCGAAGAAAATGCTGATAAGTGGATTCGCAGTTCGCCGACATCGTTTTGCAATACAAACGACAAAACAATACTTTCGCAAGTGCTTAACGACTATGACAGGGAAACAAGCGATTTTTACCGGTGGAAAGTGGAATATACGCAATCTCAAATATCGGAACTTGCTTATCGGCGTTCTGGCTTCGACTTTGGCGAAATAATAGACATAATTCCCGTTCAGCGCGGCGCTTCGGGACGAATAATCAAACTTAAAATCATCGGAACCAAATTGGTGAAAACCATAGGCAAAGAATTAATGATTCGACGAACATTTTCAAATACCCATCTTTACAGTTCAGCCTTTGTTGTAGAAAAAGATAACGAACAAAACGGTATTCCGCAAAAGTTTACTTTTATCGGCGCAGGCTGGGGACACGGAGTAGGATTATGTCAGATAGGAGCGGCAGTAATGGGCGCAAAAGGTTACGGTTACGATAAAATTCTGGCTCATTATTTTCCAAATTCAAAATTAGAAAAACTTTATTAAACAAAATAAACACAAATATTATGGCTGAAAACAAAAACAATAAAAAAAATCCATGGTCGTGGATACCATCGCTCTACTTTGCCGAAGGAGTACCTAATGCAGTTGTTAATGTCCTTGCAATTGTGATGTTAATGCAACTTGGAATGTCAAATGCAAATATTGCTTTTTTTACAAGCGTTGCTTATTTGCCATGGGCAATCAAACCCGTTTGGAGTCCAATAGTTGATATGCTTAAAACAAAACGATGGTGGATAATTGTTACTCAAATTGCACTCGGATTAGCATTTGGAAGCGTTGCTCTTTTCATTAATTTACCCGTGTTTCTGCAAATATCGTTAATGCTTTTAATTATTATTGCATTTATTTCTGCAACTCACGATATTGCTGCAGATGGATTTTACATGCTTGGACTTGCAAAACACCAACAATCGTATTTTGTGGGAATACGAAATACTTTTTATCGTGTAGCAATGGTTACCGTGCAATCGGGTTTAATCATTCTGGTAGGACTGTTGCAATCATGGACGGGACTTAAAGATGTTGAAATAAAAATTACATCGTCAAATAATGAAGTAACAGAAATTGTTTTACCTGAAATCCCGCAAATAACGACAATTTCCGAAAACGATAAACTCGCCTTTGTCGTTACATCTGATAATGTCAGTTTATCTACAAATAAAATATCAGGCAAGAGTTTTGATTCTATAAAAGTTGCCGTAGAAAAACATAACAGCGATTTAGGATTTGCACTGAAAGAAGAGAAAAAAGACAAAGGAAAAAATGAAACAAAAAGCGCGCTTACAAATTGGATAACCAAAACGTTTAATCCCAAAAAATATAATGATGACATCAAAAAAACCGAAGAAAAACAGAATGACGTTACCAATAAACTCGTAGAAAATGGAACAGTTGTCGGAATTATGCTCAACCAGCAGCCACAAAAAGGCGAAGATGTTGTTCTCATTCTCAAAAGTTCTGATGACATAAAAATAATTTCAAATAAGCGATTAGCGTTTAATTCCGAAAACTGGAATCAACTTGCATACGTCATGGTACAGCCTCATGCAAATTTAGATTCCGTCAACGGTTTGCTTAAAGGAACGTCTGGAAATATTCCGCTTTCGTGGGCAATTGTATTTTTCATTCTTGCAGGATTATTCGTAGGGCTTTTTGTTTATCACAGATTTATACTTCCCAGACCCGAAGATGACAAACCCGCAAGCAAAGAAAAAAATCTGCTGAAAGAATTTTTACTCACATTTAAAACATTTTTTCAGAAACGAAACGTTGTTCTGCTCATATTTTTCTTATTATTATACAGATTTGGAGAATCGCAGCTTCTCAAAATATCGCCTATTTTTGTTCAAACAGGACGCGAAGCCGGAGGATTAGGACTTTCGACAATACAGTACGGCACTTTGTACGGACTGTTTGGCGTCATAATGATGCTGTTAGGCGGAATTTTAGGCGGATTGGCAGCATCGAAAAAAGGATTGAAATACTGGCTCTGGCCTATGGCGCTTAGCATAAACATTCCTCATTTATTATATGTCTATCTGGCTTATGCACAACCGACAAATCTGTTTGTAATAGGTTCGTGTATTGCAGTCGAACAGTTTTTCTATGGATTTGCCTTTGCCGCTTATACTCTTTACATGCTTTATGCGTGCCGAGACAGCGGAGAACATAAAACCGCTCATTTTGCAATATGTACAGGATTTATGGCATTAAGTCTGGTTTTGCCCGGAATGATTTCAGGCTGGTTGCAGGAATGTTTGGGTTATCAAAATTTCTTCATTTGGATAATGATTTGCGCTATTCCCGGACTGCTGCCCATATTGTTTGTAAAAGTTGATCCCAAATTTGGAATTAAAGAAAAAGAATAATAAAAAACATGTAACAAAATGTCATTCACAATTTATTCAACGCTTTCGCGAAAAAAAGAAATATTCGAACCTTTAAATCCTCCTTATGCGGGAATGTATGTTTGCGGTCCTACTGTTTACGGCGATCCACATCTTGGACATGCACGTTCGGCAATTACCTTCGATGTGCTGTTTCGTCATCTTACGTTTTTAGGATATAAAGTGCGTTATGTGCGAAACATTACAGACGTAGGACATCTGGAAAACGATGCCGACAGCGGCGAAGATAAATTATTAAAAAAAGCGCGGCTCGAACAACTCGAACCAATGGAAGTTGCAAAATATTATACCGATCGCTACCACGACATGATGGATCTTCTCAATGTGCGCCGTCCGAGTATTGAGCCTAACGCTTCGGGACACATAATTGAACAGATTGATATGGTACGGCAAATTCTCGATGCCGGTTTCGCTTATGTTGTAAACGGTTCGGTATATTTCGATGTTGTCAAATACAACAGTAAATATCATTACGGAATACTTTCGGGACGCATACTTGACGATTTGCAGTCGGCAACGCGCGATAATCTCGAAGGACAGGAAGAAAAACGCAACAGCGCCGATTTTGCATTATGGAAGAAAGCCCAGCCCGAACATATCATGCGATGGAAATCGCCGTGGAGCGAAGGTTTTCCCGGCTGGCATCTCGAATGTTCGGCAATGGGACGCAAATATCTTGGCGAGCAGTTTGATATTCACGGCGGCGGAATGGATTTGCTTTTTCCACATCACGAATCCGAAATTGCACAATCCGAAATCGCAAACGGAAAACAACCTTGCCGCTATTGGATGCACAACAATATGATTACCGTCAACGGACAAAAAATGGGAAAATCATTAGGAAATTCAATTATGCTCGAAGAATTTTTTACAGGAAATCATAAATTGCTGGAACAGGCTTATAATCCAATGACAGTACGCTTTTTTATACTTCAAGCCCATTATCGAAGCACGCTTGATTTTAGCAACGAAGCATTACAGGCAGCCGAAAAAGGATTGAAACGACTGTTGCAGGCAGCCAGAACACTCGAAAATATTCGTCAAGCAACAGATGCCGCCGATAATGAAGATATTAAAAACATCGAAAAAGAATGTTACGATGCGCTTAATGATGACTTGAACACTCCAATAGCAATATCTCAACTTTTTGAGGCTGTGCGAATAATCAACAGCGTAGCCGATAAAAAAGAAAAAATCAATGCAAACGACATTGAAATATTGAAAAAATTGTTCAAAAATGTTGTTGTTGATATTTTAGGATTGAAAGAAGAGCAGAATACCAATCAAAACGAACTTTTGAACAGTCTTATAAAGATGATTCTCGATGTGAGGCAACAGTCGAAAGATAAAAAAGACTGGGCGACTTCCGACAAAATCAGAGATGAACTGGTAAATATCGGAATTGTGATAAAAGACACAAAAGACGGCACAGAATGGGAAATATAATCTGATTTAATTGCAATTACTGATTTGAATTTGAACTGAGTAAAAAAATTTTTGAAAAATTAAAAAAAAATATACCTTTGCATTTAAAAACACATGAAAATGTGTGATGAAATTATAGTTAATTTAAAATTATTAAAATTTGGAACCTCCGAGTTACGCTTTAAGTATCGCATTTTCTACATTAAATTCAGGACACCTGATTGGCTTAGTCCTTTTGCTGGCGCTTATATTTATGTCGGCATTGACGTCAGGTTCTGAAACTGCTTTTTTTTCTCTGTCGCCACAAAATATTGACGAAATAAAAAAACATAAAAACAAAACTTCCGATTATCTCAATCAACTGCTCGAAAAACAGGATTATCTGCTGGCAACTATTTTGATTTTTAACAATTTCATAAATATTGCCATAATATTGATTTCTACATACCTTACACATTCGTTAGTCGATTTCGGCGAAAATGTTTTACTCGGATTTATTATTGAAGTAGTTGTTATAACCTTTATTATCGTTTTGTTTTGCGAAGTTATTCCAAAAATTTTGACGGCAAGTAATCCTGTAAGTGCGTTCAGGATTATTGCCAAGCCGCTTTTGATTATGATAAAGATAGTCAAGCCTTTGAGTCGTGTTTTAATGGGAACGACATCGCTGCTGAATAAGAAATTCAGTCAAAGGAAATCTAATGTGTCAATCGACGACTTGTCAGAGGCTATTGATTTTACAGACAAGTCGATAGCAGATAAAAAAATCCTGAAAAGCATTGTCGAACTCACCAATATAGATGTAAAAGATATTATGCGTCCGCGTATCGACGTTTATGCCGCTGATATTGAATTTGATTTTAAAGAACTTTTAACTTTTGTTGTCGATTGCGGATATTCGCGAATACCTGTGTATGAAAAGAATTTTGATAATATTAAAGGACTTCTTTTTGTTAAAGATCTGTTGCCTTGTCTCAGTAAAAACGAAAATTTTGGTTGGCAATCGCTTATACGCGAAGCATATTTTGTTCCCGAAAACAAAAAAATAAACGATTTGCTTAAAGAATTTCAACAAAAAAGTATCCACATGGCTGTAGTTGTCGATGAATATGGCGGAACAAGCGGAATAATTACTTTGGAAGATATTCTTGAAGAAATTGTTGGCGAAATTTCAGACGAAAACGATGAAAGTCAGAAACTGTTTACAAAACTAAACCAAAATACTTACCTTTTCGAAGGAAAAACTTCGTTAAACGACTTTTGCAAAATAATGAATCTCGACAACGACTATTTTGACGAAACCAACGGAGATGCCGAAACGCTTGCAGGACTTATACTCGAAATATGCGGCGAAATACCTGAAGGCGGTGAAGAAATCGAATTGAAACAGTTCGGATTGAAAATCGAAAGCAGTGACGCAAAACGCATAAAAGAAATTAAAGTTACCGTAAAATCACAAAATGATGACAGCAAAAACGACAGTTAACATAAAAATTTTCGCCGTATTGTTTGCTTTTGTATTGACAGCATCGTGCCGTAACAACAGCCAAACGCCAAAACCTTACGGATACTTCAGAATTACCATGCCCGAAAATACATATCAAAAATTTGACATCGAGAAAAAGCCATACACTTTTGAATATTCTACAATTTCTAAAATCGAAGAACGTCCCGACAAATCCGAGCAAAACTGGATGAACATCGTTTATCCTCAACACGATGCAACGATTTATCTTACCTATCACAACGTAAACAACAATTTGGAAGCAATGATGAACGACTCGCACAAATTCACATATCGACATACAATAAAAGCAGATGCAATAAACGAAATGATGTATTTGTTTCCCGAAAAAAAAGTTTACGGACTGTATGCCGAACTGGAAGGAGATGCCGCATCGCCGATACAGTTTTTGCTCACCGACAGTACACGAAATTTTCTGCGCGGTTCGCTGTATTTCAATGTCGAGCCAAACAGCGATTCGGTTGCTCCTGTTGTCGATTTTATACGAAAAGATATTATTCACTTAATGGAAACACTGAAATGGAAAAAATAAAAATACATTTATAAACATGAAAATAAAATAAAAAAGATATGCCACTCTACAAAAAAGAAGAATTTAAAGACGGCGGAGTGCTTGCCGTTTGGCAAATTACAGAAACCGAAGACGATCTGAAAATTATTGCAGCAACGCCTACTGCCGAACAGGAAAACATAGAACAAATGACTGCGCACCAGCGCCGACTCGAAAGTTATGCAGTACGCGCTCTGCTTACCGAAATTTTCGACGAGCGCGTTTATATCGGATACGAAGAAGATGACAGTCCGTACATAAAAAATACGCATCACACAATCAGTATTTCGCATTCGGGTGAATTTGCCTGTATTTATGTTCATCAAAATGCAGACGTAGGTATTGATATAGAATTGCTGTCGCGTAATTTCGATAATGTTGCAAAAAGAATATTATCAGAAGACGAATCCGAATATATAACCGAAAAACATAGACAAACGCAATTAGCGCTTATCTGGAGCGCCAAAGAAGCAATATACAAACTTATGGGAGAACGCAACATCGACTTTTCAAAACAAATACGAATAGAAAAATTCATACCTCACGACTACGAAGGCGAACTAAATGCCATATTCATCGATTCTGAAGCCAACGAACACGAACTTGAACTCTATTATCAAATCTTTGATGGGTACGAAATGGTTTGGGTAGCAATGTAAATGTGGTTTGTATTACGTGTATCAAATTATACATCTCAATTATTTTTGAAACCCAAATTCACAACACCAAAACCAGTGCGCCTGCGGCAATCAGCACTCCACCGATAATGGTTTTGACATCCATTGTTTCGCCGAGAAAAAGAACCGAAAAAATCAGTACAAACACCACGCTCAACTTGTCTATCGGGGCGACTTTTGATACATTGCCCGTTTCCAA
>JAISYZ010000166.1 GCA_031269545.1 Prevotellaceae bacterium | reverse complement strand
CATCGTCTTTGATTTTGAAAACTTTGTCGTTTTCTTTTTCGGCAAGTTGTTCTTCTAATTGATTGATTTTTGAATTTTTCTTGGCAAGTTGCGTTTCTAATTCATTTATTTTCTTTTGTTTATTGACAATAAAGAACACAATAACTCCTATCAATATCATCAATATCACCAATATCAATGTGCTCGTCATACCACTTCCTCCTTGTGACACTTCTGCCTGTAATAAAATGTTTAATAATTTCATTTCTTTCTCCTTACTATTTCACCAAATTCATTTATGCTGAAACCTTGCTGTGCGCTAAACAGTTCGTCGAAACACTCAAAGCATTGCGCTTCGTACCACTCTCCGTTGAGTGTATCGGTGGTAATCAGCGTATCTTCCATTATTGGATAGTCGTTTTTGAGTTCCGACAAGGTAAAAGGACCATACACTACATCAGTTGTACCTCTGACAATTTCGCCAAATTCATTGGTGTAAAAATTATCTTCGGGAATATTGATATAGTATAGCAGTTCCAAACTCTCACGCAGAGCAGTTCCGCCATTGTTGACGGAACTATCCACGTTTGAATCTTCCTTGTTTTTACAAAATAAGCGTTTGATAAATCCCATTATGATAGTTATCAGAACAAACGATAAATCTCGTTATACGTCCTGTTTACTGCATTTTGTTGATACAAAAATTTGCAGGAAACAACGATAGTCATAATCCCCAACGTGAGCCAACTCCAAAGGAAAACGGTAAGCAAATAAGTAGATACTTGCAAGCCTTCGGGTTGCCCGTGTTGAGAAAGATATTTGCAACGTCTGTCAATGAGGTTTACTGTCCAAACAATACTATAAATGCCTAACGTAATCAGTGATAATAGAAAAAACAACCAAAAGCCTTTTGTATGCCTGCCGTCTTCGAGACTTGCGGCAATGTTTGTTTCTTTGGCAAAAGCGTGAATCAGATAACATTGATAAATACCCAATGTTACGATTGACAATACAAGCGTTAGCCAAAATCCTCTGTCGGTTGGCAGTCTTTTTCTGCGCGGAACATTCGGAATATTTTGAGTATCTCTAATTATTTCGCCAAATTCATTTATTCTATGATTTATATTTCCCATAATTATTGTACTTTTAAAAATTGAACTTCTTCTTTCGGTGCATACGGCACTTCAATACTTGTTGTTACCTGCAAGGGATACGAAAATATCTCTGCATTGTCGCCGCCGATTTTCGGATTGTTAGTGTTACAGACGAGCGTGTATTGCGACAAATGTCCGAGCAGGCGAGGCGTATGATTCGGATTGTTACGATTGAGAATGTCCAACACGAGTTTTACGGCAATGATTGTTACAAAATCAATATCTGCCGAAATTCCCGGTTCAAAAGCGGCGCGTGCCAAATCCTCTTCATTGGTGTAAAACTTACGGTTCTGCGTGGCGCGTCCCGAAGTGTCGCCGATTGCCCACATAAAATCGGAATAGTCGGGCATTCCGTCAGGCAGGCAATAGAATATTTCACCTGCAAAGGCGCGTTCCCAACAACCGATTGATATCAGCGGCATACCGACTTCTTTGGCTATCTGGTTGGCGTACAAGTCGCCCTCACGATTGTCGGCGCCGCCAATTACGATTGTGTCTTTGTTGCAAAACTCGTCAAAAACCGATAGCGATACTTCCTGCACTATCATATTCTGTGTAACGACTTTTGCCGTCGGGTTGATTTGCAAAATGCGTTCTTTGACGGCTTCGGTTTTGTACTTGCCTACATCGTAAATGCCGCACTGGTGGCGACAAATATTGTGGTAGCCCAAAATATCGTTGTCAATCAACAGGAAGCGACCAACGCCCGCTTTTGCCAGTTCCAAAGCCGCCAAACTGCCCACCGAGCCGCAACCGATTAGCATTGCGCCGGTTTTGAGCATAATGTCCGATTCCAAAATACCGGTATTCCTCGAAAAAATATCCAATTTCAGGGAATAGGGTTCTTTTTTACATGCAACGCCTTCGGAATCTACGAATTGCAAAACGCCGTTTTCGTAGTAGCCTGTCAGTTTGTCAGCTGACGATTCTGTTGGTTTATCGGCGCAAACCTCGCCGATTTCGGCAATGCGTTTGTTGCCGTCATCTGCCAATGCCGTAACATTGTAGTAATTGGTATCTTCTACGAAATACCCATACAATTTTCCTGTTTGTTTTTCCTTCTCTATTTCAGCGGGAAAGCAGACTACAGGTTGATTCTTTTTCTTTTTTAATGTTGCCATATTTCTACTAAATTTTTATTTGACAATTTATTTCCATTTCTAATATTTTTCATATAAGTTAAGCAAAACGCCAATGGAAATTTTGCATCAGAAACCTTTAAATTTTTGACTACATTACCCCAGTCTAAAGCAGAGTATTGTTGTTTGTAATGGTCTTGCAATAATAAGAAAAATTTATCAAAAGTTTCCTCTAATAACCATTCGGGCATTAAAGCAGTACCAAGTGTTTTATAAAATTGTTCCCTGATAAATTTTTCTGTTTCAGACACTTTCCACATAAAGAAACTCCCGATAAACAAAGCAAGAAAGATAACCCCAACTATGATAAAGAGAGGTTCTTTCCCTACAAATCCAACAATAAAGCCAAACCATGCTCCAATAACAGATAAAAGAATTACCCAAAGTTTAAAAAAAGACGAATATTGTCCTTTTATTTCAAATCCTTTCACCCCATTACTTGTTTTTTCGATTACAAACATAGTATTGAGTGGTGCTATTGGTAACCCTAAATACAGCACCTTGTTTGTAACAAATTGATTGTTTAACTTTTTTACAGGTGCGCCAAAACTTGTACCTAATAATAATGACATTTTATTTTTATTTTACGTCCGCTCCTTGTTCGAACATTATTTGTTATCATTTAACCATAAAAACTTGCCATTTGCCGTTCTTCTTAACCAACAATATCCTTGTTCTTTGATATTTTGGATTATTATGTCCATCGTAAATATTGCCCTGCGAATCAGCCCCATAAAATGTAACACTATATGCAGGTAATCCACTATATGGACTTTTTTCTCCATACATACCAAAAACCTTATCGGTATCTGTAACATGCGATTCTGTTATTGCAATTTCGTCGGTAAACTTACTTCGAAAGCCTTCTCTTAAACATTTTGAAATAGTTGAACATTGAGATTTTAGTGCTAAATCAAACAATTCATCATAAAATTCAGATGTTACAAGCGACCTCAACTTTTCGTCATTAGAAACCAACAGATAATTACAAGCCACAGATTGAGGAGTTACACAAGAATCTATTTCTTGCTTGCTTATACCTTGAAATTTTTGCGTGTTTTGTACCGTACAATTTGCAAAACCCACTGCCATTACAGCAACTGAAATTAAAATTTTCTTTATCATATTATTTTTGTTTTACGTCCGCTCCTTATTCGGACTTTAATTAATTACAAGTCAGATTTTATATCTATCTCTCCATTTACCCAACTCTCGAAAAGCGGGTATGATTGTTTTTCATCAAGAGTACCATTTAGCATTTCAAATTTCAATTTGCCATTTTCATAAAAACCTGTTACACCTTCCGATAAATTTTGTGCAGGTCTTTCTTTGAAAATTTCACCAATTTTATGATATTCAGGTTTTGTATGAGGAACATTAAAAGTAACATAATAAATTTCTATAAAGTGACCACGAAGGCAATGACCAAATCCATAACCATACAAAATTCCTGTTCCTTTCATTATCTCAATATCTGCAGGAAAATGAATTCCAATGAATTGGTCAACAACTGGTATTCTAATTATTTCTTCTGTCATATTCTTTATTTTTAATTAATTACAAATTCATTTAACTCAATTTTCTCATTTACCCATTTTTCAAACAGCAAAATCCACTGCAAAGCATTGTCAATGGCAGTTGTGCCCGAAGGTTGCTCCACGGGAGCGACATCAAGGTAGTAATTGCCCTGCAAATCGGCTTTGACAAATGGTATTTCGGCGGAGATAGCCACCATTTCGTTCAAATCGGGTTGCAAAATGTAAGTACGTAACTGCTCTTTCAATTTTCGGTAATTGCGGGCATACACTAACTGTATTTGCCACGAAAAATTGGCGGTTACGCTCAACGATACTTTTATTATACCGTCTTCCACATCAATATCGGCATTGGGATACTTTTCGTAAATCTCGTCCTGTTCTTTTTCCAGCAGCATAGGCGTTATTTCGTACCAGTTTCGCAAGTATGAAACAGTTTGAGCAGTCGGCTGAGGTTCATACTGTGGTTGATTGTTTGCAATATATTCCTGCACTTCGTTTGCAGGTATTCCCGTAAAATAGAAGTCGGCAGACATTTTTTTGATTTTCCTTAAACCCTGTATCCACAGGAAAACAACAAAACCAATGAATAACAACAGCAACAATATGGAAAGTTCGGGGTGCGATTCCCAAAATTTTGCTTCTGCAAAACATAGAAAATCATAAACGCCGTGCAATACAATCGGAACGCAAATGCTGAGTGTCAAATATTTTCTCTCATATTCGGGCAAAAATTTTGCATACGAAAAATAGTATCCCATTGCCACGCCAAACAAGGCGTGAGCAGGAACAGCTGTCAATGCCCGTACGAACGCTGTTCCTGTCCCGTTTTGCAGCACATACATTATATTTTCCAGCGTGGCAAAACCCATTGAAACAAACACTGCGTAAATAATACCGTCGAAACGTTCGTTGAAATTTCGATTTTTCCATATCAGCCAATAGAGCATTGCGAACTTGAGCAATTCTTCGGGTATCGCCGCTCCTAAAAACGCTGTTACAAACGAATCTAAAAAGTGATTACCGGTGTTTGGTTCGGTGGGTACAATCAAATTCAGCAGCGTAACCGCGATAATCACGCACACGGTTGATAATGCTCCCAATCCAAACGCTTTGAGCAACAGTGATAACGGCTCCTGTTCGTACTTGTCTTTTTTGTAAAGATAAAGCAGAATCAGAGCCGAAGGTAAAACCGATAATATGAGCAGAAAAGGAATCATTGAGTTACAATTTTATATTGTTAATGCGGTGTAACTTCCACTCCTTATATTGCTGAATCCATTCGTAGAATTTGCGGATTACTTCCATTCCGCTTATTTTGTCCTTTTGAATGGTTTTTGACAAATCCAAGTAGCTTTCACCTGCGCCATCAATAGCAATATAGGGAAAGTCCTTGATTTTATCGCCCAAAAGTTCGTCCAAATCAGGGGAAACCAAATAAATTTTGATTTCTTTATTTTCCAAATAATCAGACGAATAAACCAATTGGAACGATAAATTATCCTGTTCTGCCGCAATCTTTTTGTAAGTGTTGATAAAGAACGAAACCACGCCGTTTTCGACATTTTTTTCTGCATCGGCAAAGCGTTTGCGGATTTCGCTTTCTTCTTCCAAATAAAGTTTTGGGTTTTGCTGAAACCAAAATCCTGTGCTTTTGCTTTTTGCCGGTACTCCTTTTTTACAATTAAACGATTTCAAAATAAACATCGCCACAAAAACAACAAAGCACAGCAAGGCGAACACAAGGAACGACGCCACGACAAACGCAAACGACAGCGAATAAAGCAGTTTTGCAATTAACGTCGCAATCACTACCGAAACGCCGATTACCAACCATTCCACAAAGGACTTATGTTTGCGAGGCAAAAATGCCAACAATAACGACAGCAACGAGGCAATTAGGAGTAAAACCACAATAGTTTTCACTTCTTTTTTGGCAATATCGGGAGTGAGTTTGTGCGATTTTTTGAAATCATCTGCAAATTTTTGCGCTGTCTTATCAATGTCTTCTTGTTTCTGTCGGCTTAATTCTTGCGCAAACAACGGTTCTTTGTAAGCCAATGTCAGAGAATCAATATTGGCGTCTTTTTCTTCAATTTTGTTTTTCTCTAAAAAATTGCCGATAAATATGCCGAGTTTCTCTTTGTCTTCTGCAAACAAAGTGTCTTTGAACTGCTGTGTTAATAATCTTGCAGAATCGCCTGTTGTGCCTTTGATATGGGCTTTTAACTTGTCTTTATTTTGAGCCAAAAGCAAGTCATCGTAATTCAACTTGGCTTTTATTGACGGCAAATTCTTGTCAAAGTTCTCGCTCGCCTTGTTTCGCACATATTTTATTGTATCAGAAGACGGTTCGGCGGTATATTCGGTATAATAAACTCTGTACAGCGACTTTATATCGGCTGTCTTTTTTAGTTTGTTATACGAATAGCAGGAAAACAGCGAAACCGCCGCCCCCACGATAAAGAGTAACAAAAACAGATATTTTGAATCAAAGATTTTCATTATTTCCGTTATTATGCTGCTGTCCTTCGGGGTTGTTCTCCTGTTCCCTGACCCGATTTCGTATTGCTTCTCTGAAATATTCGAGCCGTTTTTTTTTTCGGGCGGATAAGGATTCAATCCTTTTTCTTCGTCGTAATATTTCCATTTGAAATATTCTTCCGGTATCAAATCGTCGCCCACTTCCACATCTACTTTGGTGTAGTGCAGAGGAGTGGAAACATGATACATTGTAAGACGGAAACGCGGGTCAATATTTACCAAGCCAGAAATGGCGCCTTTAGGGTGCAGCCCTGCGAAGGTGCGGTTGGTGCCGTCGTCTGTTCCCGAAAAAATATCCATACTGCCGGGGTGTCGGTGCCAAAGCCCCAGCAAACTCAACTCCTGCTCGTATTTTTTCGACTCGTTTTGAGCCACATAATTCACAAACTGTTCGTCATACTCGAAATAGGCATATTGGAATGTAGAACGCCAACCCGGAGGCAACACTTCCATTACAATCCAAATGCCGTTATCAAGTATGTGTCCCAACAAGATACCGCCCGTTTCAAGCGGGTCTTTTTTGAATGTTTCGGTCATAATGGCGTTATATGCCTCGTCCGAAAATATTACACATTGACAATCGATATTCATATTTCTTTAATTTTTAATTGATTAAATACCGCCGTGTTCGTTAAACTTTTCTCTTGGCAGGTCGCCTGTCCAAACCAGTTCAAAAGCCATTAACCATTTAACTGCCCATGCAATTACAGAAGCGGCGGAAGTTACCTCTTT
>JAISYZ010000125.1 GCA_031269545.1 Prevotellaceae bacterium | reverse complement strand
CTTTGGTTGCAATGCACCTGCTCTGCTAACCATTTCTTTGTTCTTCCTTCTGTTTTCAACTTTTGGCAGATGATTTCCCCGATGTGTATTTTTTTTCTTTGTACCATAAAAAGAGATTTCAAAATTTGCTCTTTCCACAAGGTTTTTATTTTGACAAAGAAAACAAACATATTGAACCTCTGGCAGTCAATCGGTTTTTCTCTGTAAACCCTGAATTATCAATGAATTGTGAGCAAAAGAAAAGAGGACTTTCCTGTAAAAAACAAGGAAAGTCCCCTTATGTACCTCGGGCGGGACTTGAACCCGCACAAGCATTACTGCTCACGGGATTTTAAGTCCCGCGTGTCTACCAATTCCACCACCAAGGCAAAGAACAGAAAATCCCGATTTCATTCGGGATTAGAGCGGAAAACGAGACTCGAACTCGCGACCCTAACCTTGGCAAGGTTATGCTCTACCAACTGAGCTATTTCCGCCTTTTGGGACTGCAAATTTATAACATTTTTTTTAATTGCAAAAAAAAAATTCTTTTTTAGTTGATTTTTTTTAAAAATATACGAACTAAATTTAGTGCAACTAAAAAAACAGTTATTATCAATTCATAAAGTTATTTTCTTTTGTGTTCAATATCGATATAATAAAACATCACAAATTCAATAAGATATGAAAATAAAAGTTAAAAAATATCTTTCAAATCAATTTATTTTGTATAAATTTCCAATAATTTGTGCATTGTTTTGTCAAAAATTGTAATTTTGCATCGTAAAACAAAATAACACACAATGAAAAATATTTTAATAATAGGTTCGACAGGACAAATAGGCTCGGAACTTACAATGGAACTGCGCCGCCGCTATACGGGAAATATTGTTGCCGGTTATATTCCATCGGCAAAACCGCAAGGTCAACTCTTAGAATCGGGACCTTCGGCTGTTGTAGATGTTACAAATGTGCAACAAATTGCTGAAACCGTTGATAAATATAATATAGATACAATTTACAATCTTGCGGCTTTGCTTTCGGCTGTTGCCGAATCTAAACCGCAACTTGCCTGGACAATAGGCATGGGTGGACTTTTCAATGTTTTGGAAGTTGCTCGCGAAAAAAAATGCGCTGTGTTTACTCCAAGTTCAATTGGCGTATTCGGCAATAATTCGCCAAAAGAAAAAACTCCTCAGGATACCATTCGTCAACCGCGCACAATGTACGGAGTAACAAAGGTTTCGGGCGAATTGCTCAGCGATTATTATTTCATTCGATTTGGTGTAGATACTCGTTCGGTGCGTTTTCCGGGACTTATATCAAACGTAACGCCTCCGGGAGGAGGAACAACAGATTACGCTGTTGACATATATTATTCGGCAATAAAAACAGGAAAATTTGAATGTCCTATTGCTGCCGATACTTACATGGACATGATGTATATGCCCGATGCTCTCGAAGCTGCAATAAGGCTAATGGAAGTTGATCCTGCTCGACTGGTTCATCGAAATTCGTTTAATGTTACGGCAATGAGTTTTTGCCCGAAAATAATTTATGAAGCCATAAAAAAACGCATACCCGATTTTGAAATTACATATAATATTGATCCGTTGCGACAGGCTATTGCTGACTCATGGCCTGATTCGCTCGATGATACATGCGCTCGTCAGGAATGGGATTGGAATCCTTATTGGGATTTGGAAAAAATGACAGATGACATGTTGAAAATTCTTGACAAGAAACATAAAAATAAATAGCAACCGCCCCGAAAAGGGCATAAAAACTAACGAAAAGTGAATAATATTCACGTAGAAAAAATACAAGAAAAAGAATTTGAGCAGGTTGCGCTTATATTGGCAAATGCTTTTGAAACAAATGCTGCATATTCTTTGATTTTCAATCACACAAATAAATTGCGGGAAGGTTTGCTGTGGCTTTTCAAAACAAATTTGTATTTACTAAACCGCAGACAAACAGTAACAAACGTAATAAAAGAAAGCAATTCAAACAGCATAATCGGCACATTTTCTTTAGTTCCGCCCGAAGGAGAGAAAAATTCGCTTTCAGATTATTTGCCTATCGGCTTGCCGGGATTTATTCTGAAATTCGGAATAAAATCATTGTTCAAAATGCTTAAAATGAGAGATATGAATAAAAGCGTTCTCGAAAAATCCATTCAAGCAAAAGCATATTATTATTTGTCGATGGTTGTCATTAAAGAAGAATATCGGGGAAAAGGAATCGGGTCTTTTGCCGTTAAAAAACAGTTGAATGAACTGTCGGAAACAGACAAAAACCGCCGCATTGTCGGATTAACAACGCAGTTGCCGGAAAATGTAATGTTTTATTCGCGATTGGGCTTTAAAAACATCGGCGAAGGTTATATCATTTTTAAAGAAAACAAATACTATAACTGGAATATGAAGTTTGTTTTTTAACCGCAAAAATCATAATAATCAAATAAATCACCCAAAAATCAAAGTTTAGACAATATGAGCAACAATAATTCGACGCGGTGGGCGGACAAAAATTTGCCGGTTGAATAAAATTCAGTATTTTCGCAGACCAAACTCATTAAAAATATGAACTTTGGTCTGCAAACTAAAAAATAGAATATATATGATTGAACGAAAAGAATATATGCAACAACTTGTCGGGTTGAGAGATAAAAACCTGATAAAAGTACTGACGGGTGTCAGGCGTTGCGGAAAATCGACTGTGATGCAGATGTTTCGCGACTG
>JAISYZ010000105.1 GCA_031269545.1 Prevotellaceae bacterium | reverse complement strand
CCCCGAGCTGCGCCTTCGGCTTGCACGGGGTTATTCAAATCAAAGTCCTACGGACTTATTTGTGTCGCTTCAAATACTGCCCATGTTCCATTTTACCGAAAAACGTATTGAAGCGCACGTTTGCATTTGTTTTGTAACAACACTGAAAATCAAATTGCCGGTCAGTGGCGAAACACTAACAAAAACTATGATTATTACCCAAAAACACAAATCAAAAAAATGATTCGTATTTTACATAAAAAACGTACCTTTGCATTTGTTATTTTGTTGGAAAGATACAGTTAAATGAATAATTTCAAGTTAGTTATGAAAAATATCTCGGTATATGCCGTTTTTTTTCTGTTGGCGGTAGCGTGTAACCATTCCGGCGACGATTCCGAACATGTTGCCTACATAGATAAAAACAGATTGATGAATATCAATAAATATTTGGCAAATAAAGATTTGGATATCATGCGTCATTTTGTAAAACGGAAATCGTGGAATATGATTTTTTCCGGCGAAGGTTATTTTTACGAAATACTCGACGAAGGAGAACAACCTGAAATCACTGACAAAAAGCAGGTTACTTGTGATTGCCGTATTTCGCTTTTAAACGGAACGCTATGCTACAATATTAAAAACAAGGTATTTGTCGTCGGAGGCTCCGATGAAATTTACGGATTACATCAAGCCGTAAAATTTTTGGGTAATGGAGGAAAAGCACGTTTCATCTTCCCCTCTCATATAGCTTACGGAATCCGCGGCGATTTTGATAAAATCCCTCCACGCGCTATACTGTTATATAGTGTACACGTGACAGATGTGAGATAACTCTATCAGTCGTTTATCTTCTGCCAGTTGAGTTTTCATGTCGTCGATACTGTCAAATTTCATATCTTCCCGAATAAAATGTTCAAAACTTACAGATATTTCCTGATTGTATATATCGTCGTCGAAATCAAATATATGGACTTCGATAAAAACTTTTCCGGAGCTATCGACGCTTGACTTTTTTCCAATATATAACATTCCTTTCAGATTCAATCGATTATCCAGAGCGATTGTTACGGCATAAACTCCATTGTGAGGGATTAACTTAAAGGATTTCAACTCAATATTCGCTGTCGGAAAACCGATTGTTCTACCGAGTTTTTTTCCGTGTACAACAGTTCCGGTCAATGTGTAGGAATATCCCAGCATGGAATTTGCCTCCTCAATATTCCCGTCGGTAAGGCATTTGCGTATTTTCTGAGAACTTATTATCCTGCCGTCCATTACAAAAGGTTGAACCTGTTCGCAATATAAGCCAAATTTGTTGCATATTCCTTTTATGGCATCGAATCCTCCGGTTCTGTTCTTTCCAATATGGTGGTCATAACCAACGCATAAGCCGGCGATATTGTATTTTTTTACAAGTTCGTCAATAAACTGCTGTGGTGACATCTCCGAAAACTCCTTCGTAAACGGAATAATAATCACCTTATCGATGCCAAGCGCTTCAATTCGCCGCTTTTTTTCTTCCAACGACGACAGCAATTTCAATTTTTCCGGTTCATTGTTCAACACAATTCGCGGATGAGGCCAGAATGTAACCGCACAGACAGGCAAGTTTAAATATAAACCTGTCATTTTCAGTTTGTTTATAACGGCTACATGTCCTCTGTGAACACCGTCGAAAAAGCCCGTTGTCGCTATATATTTTTCCATACACATTCAAAAAAAATACAAAAAAAATACAAAAACGTCTGTAAAACGCGTGCAAAATTATAAAAAACCGCCGAATATGATATTCATTAAAAAAATTCTTTGTAATTTCGCACTTTAATTAGGTCTATTTTTATGTCTAAACAACATTTTTTTAATACATCGCTTAAATTTTGCATACTCGGCAGCGGCAGTTGGGCTACAGCGCTGATGAAACTGTTGACAAGCAAACAAAACAGTAACGTTTACTGGCATATACGTTCCGATGAAACCATCGCTCACATCCGGAAATACGGAAACAATCCAAAATATCTTTCATCTATCCGTTTCGACACATCGAAATTCGAAATGACGAGCGACGTGAACAGGGCTTTGGAACTTTCGAATGTTGTAATTATCGCTATTCCTGCAGTTTTCATTTCCGAAACACTGTCGAAAGTAACCGTGGATATGAGTCGCAAGTTTATCGTTTCAGCGGTAAAAGGAATTATTCCAGAGCTAAACAAATCTGTTTCAGAATATTTCAACGCTAAATATGACATCCCCTACTCTCAACTCGGCGTGATTTCGGGACCCTGCCACGCCGAAGAAGTGGCTTTGGAACGTCTGTCGTATCTGACATTTTCGTGTAAAAGAAAAAATCTGGCAGAACTGATCTCCAAAAACATCGAATCACCTTTTCTTAAAATAATCTCATCTACTGACGTTTATGGCTCGGAATATGCTGCCATACTGAAAAATATCTACGCAATCGGCGCCGGAATATGTCACGGATTAGGTTATGGCGACAATTATATTTCGGTGTTTGTAAGCAACTCGTTCGAAGAAATGCGTCGGTTTCTCAACGATACAAATTTAAGCCCCAGGCAAACAACTCGCTCAGCTTATCTCGGTGATTTACTTGTGACTTGCTATTCGCAGTTCAGCAGAAACAGGGCGCTCGGCACGATGATCGGCAAAGGATACAGCGTCCATTCCGCAACAATGGAAATGAATATGGTCGCAGAAGGTTATTACGCATCCAAATGCATACACGAAATCAATGCTGCAAAGAACGTTACAATGCCAATCGCCGACACCGTTTTCAGAATTTTGTACCAAAACGCGCCCCCTCACGAGGAAATAAAAAAACTTAGTAACGAGGTTTTATTGTAGGAAGACGCATAAACTTTATTCCGGCTTTGCACGACTGTGACGCCGACGAACTGTCAAACCATGCCTGAATTATTTGAAAATTCTGATTTTGGAATGAACGCTGATGCAGATGTGTTGGACGATATACTGAAGAAAATGGAATATTAAAGGAAATATTTTGACAGTTTTGGATTTGCAAGCGTTTTTTTTTGCGCCTCTTTTAAATCAATATCATATTTCTTACCGTTTACATATATTTTATTACTTTTGCATAAAATTTGTACCATGAAACATAAGGTTGACATATCAAAATTGAACGGTAAAGAACTGTATGAGTACTTTACAAACAATTATCCCGATGATGATTATTCGAGCGTTATATCCATGCTTCCTTATGCTGCAATGGATGACGACAAAGCCTTTCGACTGCTGGAACGCTCCGTTCGTGAAAAGAAAAAATTTTACGCTTATTATCCTGCGCATCCCGAATTGAACGAAGGTATTGATATATCGAAAATGGAAGAAATCGGAACTATACCGGATGGCGCCATGTACTTCGGTTAATTAAAAAAAGAAACGTGTCAAAGTCAGAAGTTATTGGTTCTTTTTACCCCTTTGCTCTCACTCAACCCTGTCAGGTTTTTTTCCCCTCCTCTCTTTTCTTCTTCCAAATGACAGAAAACAGGTTGCATTCCTATACGGAATGCAGGAAGAGGGGGCGCGTCTTTTTCTACCGAGCGATGCATCTCTACGAGATGCACGCCACGCAAAAATTTCGTGCTATTAAAAGGTCAATGTTGCAAATTAGCATAATTCCGCATTCCATTGAAAATCATTTTGTAATGTCAATGGGGCTTGCAAAATTGGGGAAAACCGGCATTCCGTTAAAAAACACATTTATGGATAGAACAACAATTTACACGAAATCC
>JAISYZ010000082.1 GCA_031269545.1 Prevotellaceae bacterium | reverse complement strand
TGAGGCAAATTCGCTTACATTGGAACAGGTCGCTGATATTGTTGAGGGGAAACCGGTTATTGGTCCGGCAAAAGATATTTTGGAAGTAAAAAACGCCATTGTTGCTTACGATGAGTTGCTGGATTGTAATCCCTATAATGAAAAAGACTTACTTCGTCAACACAGTTTATTGATGAATAGCTTGGTAGATAATGCCGGAAAATATCGCAATGCCGGTGTTGGCGTTTTCGACGGCAATATTCCCATTCATGTTGCGCCGCCTCACTCGCAGGCGCCTGTGCTTATGGGGCAATTACTCCATTGGGTAGAAACTGCCAAACTGCCTCAAGTGGTCAAAAGTTGCATATTTCATTACGAATTTGAGTATATTCATCCGTTTATGGACGGCAACGGGAGAATGGGGCGAATGTGGCAAACACTTCTTCTGTATCAGGAGAACCCTGTTTTTGCATGGTTGCCGGTAGAAACTATTGTGGCGCACAACCAGCAGGAATACTACCGTGCCATTCGCCGCTCTACCCACCATAACGACAGCGGAATTTTTGCCGCTTTTATGCTCTCTGCCATTAAACAGGCAACCGCAGCATTTAAAGAAAAATACAATAGAGGTGAGATTCAGACTGAAAATAATAAAAATGCAGGTGTAAATGCAGGTGTAAATGCAGGTGTAAAACTTACAGAAACACAAAAGAAAATATTATCCTTCATTGAAAAAGACAACACCGTTTCGCAAACAGAAATTGCCCAAAAATTAAAGGTTAATGAATCAACAATTTATAGGAATATTGAAAAATTGAAATCATTAAAAATATTATCAAGAGTTGGTTCGGATAAGGCAGGACAATGGATAATTAAAAATTAAGAGCAATATGGCAGAAAACATTCCAATCGGCGAAAGCGAAAGAGCATTACAAAACAGAGTTATTGAGTTTTTTACGCAGAAACTCGACTATGTTTATCTTGGCAATTTGCAGGACAAGGCAAACAGCAATATTATCCCGGAGCAACTTAAAAACTTTCTCACCGGCAAAATGGAATACAGTGAATATCTTGCCGACAAAGCCATTGAGAAATTATGTGAGACTGCGGCTGCCTGTCCAAGCGCCGATATGCTTTATGACGCCAACAAAAAAGTCTATTCCCTTCTCAAATACGGCATTAAAGTAAATGATGAAGACGGCGTTCCGAAAACCGTTTTCCCTGTTCATTGGGAAGCCCCCGAAGAAAACCGGTTTGCCATAGCTGAAGAAGTTACCGTTTTGCACCATTGTGAAAAACGCCCCGATTTGGTTATGTTTGTAAACGGTATTGCCTTGTCGGTTATCGAACTCAAAAAAAGTACGATTTCAGTCAGTAACGGAATTCGTCAAAATCTTACCAATCAGCGGGAAGGATTTATTTATCCTTTCTTTACCACAGTGCAAATCATGGCGGCAGGTAACGACAGCGAAGGTCTTCGCTACGGTGTGATTAACACCCCCGAAAAGTATTATCTGGAATGGAAAAACTATGACCAAACGGCTAATATCAAAGCAAAGGAAATCAACAATATTTGCACACTGCTAAAAGACAATAAACTGGAATGGCAGACATATAGCATTTACGAAAAAACGCGCTTTTTGGATATTATCCACAACTTCATCATTTTCGACAAAGGGATAAAAAAGATTTGCCGTCATAACCAGTATTTTGGCATATTGGAGGCGCAGCAAAAAATCTCAAAGCGCGAGGGCGGCATTATCTGGCATACGCAGGGCAGTGGGAAATCACTCACTATGGTATGGTTGTCAAAATGGATTTTATCGCGCTATTCCAACGCTCGCGTGCTGATTATCACCGATCGCGACGAACTCGACGAGCAAATAGAAAAGATATACGGTGGAGTGGACGAAACCATTTACCGCACAAAATCGTGCAAAGATTTAATTGAGAAACTTGGCGCTCACGATGAAAGGCTTATTTGCTCTTTGGTGCACAAGTTTGGTCATAGAAATGCAAGCGGAGTAAAAACAGATAATTATAACACTTATATAGAGGAACTTAAAAAGGCATTGCCAAAGAATTTTGCAGCCAAAGGCGATATTTTTGTTTTCGTTGATGAGTGTCATAGAACCCAATCGGGCAAACTGCACAAAGCAATGAGAGAAATTTTGCCAAACAGTGTGTTTATAGGTTTTACCGGAACGCCGCTGTTAAGGGAAGATAAGAAAAAAAGTAAAGAGATTTTCGGCGAATATATTCATATCTACAAATATAATGAAGCCGTAACGGATAATGTAGTTTTAGATTTACGATATGAAGCGAGAGATATTCCGCAGGAAGTTACCAATCAGGCAAAAATTGATGAATGGTTTGAAGCGAAAACCTGCGGGCTTATGCCGAGAGCAAAAGCAAAACTGAAACAGTTGTGGGGCAATCTGCAAACGCTTTACAGCAGCAAAACCCGTTTGGAAAAAATTGCCTGCGATATAATTTTTGACTTCAACACCAAATCACGGCTCGAAAACGGCAACGGCAATGCATTGCTGGTTGCCGGCAGCATTTATTCCGCTTGCAAATATTATGAAATTTTCACCTCAAAGGATTTTAGCAAATGTGCTATAATCACCTCTTTTGACAGTTCCCCGCAAGCATTGCGCACTGAAACTACAAGCGCCGATGAAAATAACGACACTTGGGAAAAATACGAGACATACAAAAAAATGCTGAACAATCAAGACAGGGAAGCGTTTGAAAAAGAGGCAAAACGCAAATTTGTGGAAGAGCCTGCCAATATGAAACTGCTTATTGTCGTGAATAAACTGTTGACAGGTTTTGACGCTCCGCCCTGCACTTATCTTTACATTGACAAGCCGATGAAAGACCACGATTTGTTTCAGGCAATTTGCCGCGTAAACCGTCTTGACGACGAAAGTAAGGATTTTGGCTATGTCGTGGATTACAAGCAACTGTTTGAAAGTCTCACCAATGCAGTAAATCAATATGCAGGCGCAAGTAATTTTGACGCCTACGACAAGGAAGATATTGAAGGACTTATCAAGGACAGAATAGAAGAAGCAAAGGCATATTTTGATAAAACGCTTGATGAGGTTGAAGCGCTTTGCGAAGGAGTAAAACAGCCCAAAGAGCAACTTGAATACAGTCAATATTTTTGCGGCGAAAACGGCGTTGATGTTGGCAAAGATGAGATTTTTGCCCGTATGCGTGAGAAATTATATAAACTTTCCGCACGGCTCACAAGGGCGTATGCCGAAATCAAACCCGATATGACCGAGGCGGGATATACACAAGAGAAACAAACCGAACTTGAAAATAGAGTAAAATTCTATGTTGATTTAAGAGATTATATCGGCAAAGCAAGCGGTGATTTTATCGATTTTAAGGCATATCAACCGGGAATGCGCTTTTTGATTGATAATTATATCATTGCCGAAGACAGTCAGTCAATCGGCAAATTTGATGATTTCACAGTACTTGATTTTATTTTGGAACAAGGGAAAAAACTAAAAGACGACAATGATAAATCTTCGCAGGAAGCCGCAGCAGAGGCTATCGAAAACAATATTCGCAAAAAAATCGTTGAAAGACAAATCGTAAATCCGCTTTATTACGAAAAAATGTCTGCCATTCTGCAACGGCTGATTAGCGACCGGAAAAACGGAATCATTGCCTACAAAAATTTGCTTGACAAGTATTTAGAATTACTCAAGAAAACCGAAAAGCCCGAAGAAAACGGGGACTTTCCTTTGACTGTCCGCCACAGCGCTGCAAAGCGGGCATTTTATATGCATTTCGGCGAGAACGATGAATTAGCCAATGAACTTTACAATGCTGTCGAGAATAGCAAGGAAGACGATTTTAGAGGGAATATTGTCAAAATCCGAATAATAAAGAAAGCATTGTACAAGGTATTGAAAAGTGACAACGAGGTTGAAAGGGCATACGAATTGGTTAATGTACAAAAGGAATTTTAATGACAATGAAAATTCAGGACATTGAAATCGAAATAATTAAGAAGAATATTAAGAACATGCATCTTTATGTGCTGCCTCCAAACGGGTCGGTGCGGATTTCGGCGCCTTTGTCTGTCAGCGATGAAAATATCCGGCTTTTTGCCGCTTCAAAAATCAGCTGGATACGCACACAACAAAATAAATTCTCCAAACAATTACGTCATAGCGAACGGGAATTTGTATCAGGCGAGACAATTTACATTTGGGGTAAACAATATTATTTGCAGGTAGAATACAGCAGTAAAGCCAACAATTTCCTGCTTGACGGCGAAAAAGCAATTTTAACTGTCCGCAAAGAAAGCACAGCAAAACAACGTGAAAATTATGTAAATGAGGTTTTGCGGAAATACTTAAAAAACGAAATCAACCGTCTGCTTCCTGTTTGGGAGCAAAAAACAGGGCTGCAATGTAAACGGTGGCTTGTCAAATATATGAAAACCCGCTGGGGAACATACAGCGAAACAACAGAAACTGTTTCATTCAATCTGCAACTTGTCCACAAACCGGTAGAGTGTCTGGAATATATTATCGTTCACGAACTCGGACACATAACGCATCGCAATCACGGCAAGGGTTTTATCGCTTACATGGATACATATCTGCCTTATTGGCGTGAAACCAAAAACCAACTTAATACATTAACTTTAGATTATATTGATAAGTAAAAGAAATTGTACAACTAAAACAAAATATAGAATACAAATCCTCGTAGCACGATGATTACCTTGATTGGATTTGCGGTTTTGCCAATGCGCAGGGCGGTAAAATTTATATCGGAATGAACGATACGGCTACTATTGTCGGCGTGTCCGACCAGAAAATACTAATGGAAGAAATTCCCGACAATTTTCGTGCGAGCGAGCGCAGTGCCAAACTTGTTTGAGCATTGCCGAGCGCAGCCGAAAATCACCGAAGGTAAAATCAAAAACAATATGGGGATTCATGTGTTTATATTTTATATTTATTTGATTTTAAAAAAAAATTATGCAATTTTTAGGTTCAATATTTGGATCCAGAGCCTATCAAAGTGAACGACAAACGTGGCAATCCCGTCATGATTGGTCAGGTGGTGGTGTGGCGCGTAGTGGACACCTACAAGGCCTCTTTCGACATTGATAACACGGCCAAACCAAACATGCCGCCAATACCGACAAACATTCGGTTATGGAAAAAATGAAAGCTTACCAATATTTTGTAAGGGTGCAGAGCGATGCCGCTTTACGTTTTGTTGCCGGCATGTTCTCCTACGACAATGCGGAAAATGAAGACGAAAAGTTGCGTTGCGCTGGGGTTCTGGAAAACAGTTAATTTGACGAATTGGATTTCGAAAAAATAGATGATTTGACGAATTTGATTTCGGTAAAATAGTTGATTTAACGAATTGTATTTCGAGAAAATAGATAGTTTAACGAATTAGGTTTCGGGAAAATAATTGATTTGATGAATTTGATTTCGGAAAAAGTCGTATTTTTGCAAAAAAATTTGAGCTATGGAACAAGCAATAATCAATCAAAATCCGCATTGGAGAGGTAAGCAATACTTGTATTTGCAAAAAAGAAATGTGTTTGAAAATTTATTGCAAAATCTGCAAACAAAACACATTCAGATACTTACAGGAATTAGGCGAAGCGGAAAATCGTCGCTTTTTGGTATGCTGATAAACGAACTGATGCAGCAAATAAGTCCAAAATCAATCCTGCTATTGAATATGGACGACCCGCTTTATTTTGAAACTTGGGAAAATCCTGCTGCTTTTTATACACTTATTGAAACGGCGGAAAAAATAACAGGCGAAACGATAAAATACCTGTTTTTAGACGAAGTGCAAGCAGTGAAAGGTTGGGAAACCTTCGTGAAAAGTGTTTATGACAGTAATCGGTTTAATAAAATCTTTGTTACAGGTTCAAATTCCTCATTTTTGCAAAATGAATATTCTACACTTTTGTCGGGTAGATATTTGGCCAATGCGGTGTATCCCTATTCGTTTTGTGAAATACTGAAACACCATAATATAAATACCTATTTTGATTTGATAAACAACAGGTCAAAAGCGCTGAAATTGCTTGACAATTGTTTGGAGTGGGGTTGTTTCCCTGAAATTAAATCATTGAAAAACAATAATTTAAAAACGAATCTACTCAAAAGTTATTTCGATTCAATTATAATGAAAGATTGCGTGTCGCGCTATCAAATTGCCGAAATTGCTACTTTTAAAAAACTGTTGCTGTATGCCATTTCAAATGTTGGCGCTGTTTTTTCATACAAAAGTTTGGCAACGGCTACGGGAACGAATGAAAATACGGCAAAAAAATATGTTAACATATTGAATGATAGTTATATAATTCAAGATGTGTCAAACTTTGCCTTTTCGTTAAAAGAGAATGTGCGCAACAGTCATAAACTTTATGTTGCCGATACGGGAATAATCAATGCCGTTTCGTATCGTTTTTGGGACAACAAGGCAAAACTTTTTGAGAATTTTGTTTTCAACGAATTGCAAAAACGGCAATTTGATGAAATCACTTTTGCCAATAATAACGGTGAATGCGATTTTGTCGTTAAGCAAAACTTTGATTATCAAGCAATTCAAGTCTGTTTTGAACTCACACCCGAAAACAGCAAGCGCGAATTTGGCGGTTTTGCCAATATCGAAAAAGAGACAAAATTAAGCAGAAAAACGATTATTACTTACAATCAGGAACAACAAAGAGAAGATGTTGAAGTAGTGCCTGTTTGGAAATATTTTTTTGAAACGGAAAAATGAAAAAGCAGATAGTAAATCATTATAAAAATCAAAATAATCAAAATAATCACAAAAAGCATAGTTTGGACAATGGCAAAATTTGAACACCCAGATTTATTAAAAAAGATGATAGCCGGTAGGTTTATTAATGTGCAGAAACATCCGGATTTTCCGCTGTGGCTCTATAATTATAGTATGCGGGCGCAGTCTCACGATGTTTGGAATGAGGCTACATGTATCTGTCGCGGATTGATTATGGATGAGGCTCAAAATATTGTAAGTCGTCCATTCAAAAAGTTCTTCAATTATTGGCAAATTGCGCCTGAAGATATACCGAATGAGCCGTTTGTTGTAACCGATAAGATGGATGGCTCATTAGGCATAAGTTATTGGTATAACGGCATTTGGAGTATTGCCACACGCGGCAGCTTCAACGGGAAACAGGCCACGAGAGCCACCCAAATTTTGCATCGCAAATATGCCGATTGCTGCCTGAAAATGCAGCCCCAATACACCTATCTGTTTGAAATTATCTATCCGGCCAACCGCATTATTGTGGATTATGGCGCCCGCGAAGAGCTGGTTTTACTTGCCGTAATCGACACCGAAACAGGCCGCGAATTGCCCGATTTTGCCAACATCGGATTTCCGATACTGAAAACTTTCGAGGGATTTAACTCTTTTGAAGAGGTGTTGCAATTGAACGACAACCGAGCGGAAGGGGTGGTAGTGCGCTTTGAAAGCGGCCTTCGTGTGAAAGTGAAATTTCCCGAATATCTGCGTCTGCACCGCATTATGCTCGGCCTTTCCGAAACCAAAATTTGGCGCTACCTCGCCAACAAACACGGTATTGAAAAACTGTGCGAAAAGGCAGGCGAAGAGTACAGTCCTTGGATAAGAACAACCGCAGCAAAACTCACATCCTCTTATAATGTTCTATATCAAAAAATTATGGATGAATTTCATGCTTTGCCCGACTTTTCCTCGCAAAAAGAGGCAGCCGAATACATAAAAAACAGTCCAAACGAGACATTGCTGTTTTGCCTGTTGCACAAAAAGCCAATTGATAAATTGGTGTGGCAACGCATCAAACCGGATGAGAATGCTTCTTGGTTTTCTATTAGAGGATAGTGTCAATTACGAATTAAAAATTGGGAATTGGGAATTGGAAATTGGGAATTGGAAATTAAAATGATGAATGTAACAGGTAGTAAATATGTCGAAAAATAGCGAAAATAAGACGAAAACTTTCGTGCTTCGTATTGATAGCGAAACGATGGGCAAAATAGAACGATGGGCGGCAGATGAGTTTCGGAGCGTCAATGGGCAAATTTTATATTTGCTTGACCAAGCGCTAAAAAAATCGGGGCGAAAATCGAAATCACATTGCTCCTAATTTATACGATTTTGGTAAAGAGTGGCTGCATTTTTGCCATTACATTAACTCCCTATAGCCGTTTGAAAAAGATTTTATGGGGTTATCAACCGCAAATATTAATAAACGTTAAAAATTTAATTGTCTATATTTCAATAGATTAGCTTTAAAACGAGAGCAAGTATCCCCAAAAAAGAGGAAAGCAAAAGAAAAAAGTGTATTTTTGCCGCCGCAATTTAAAATTAATAGCTATGACAGAAATTATTGAAAAAGTACAAGCAATTATTGCAGAAAAGTTGAGCGTGGATGTAGCAGATGTTACACCTGAAAAAAGCTTTACTAATGACTTGGGTGCCGACTCATTGGACACCGTAGAGTTAATTATGGAATTTGAAAAGGAATTTGGCCTTTCTATTCCTGATGATCAGGCGGAAAAAATCGTTACCGTAGGTGACGCTATTAATTTCATCAAAGCTAGCCAAAAGTAATCTTTCGGTATTTTGATGAACCTGAAAAAAGTTGTTGTTACAGGGTTAGGTGCCCTTACACCTATTGGCAATTCGGTTTCCGATTATTGGGAAGCTTTGTTAATAGGCGTAAGTGGCGCAAACCCGATAACACGCTTTTCTTCCGAAAATTTTAAAACCAAATTTGCTTGCGAACTCAAAGGGTTCAATGCTTTGGACTTTTTAGATAATAAAGAGGCCAAA
>JAISYZ010000075.1 GCA_031269545.1 Prevotellaceae bacterium | reverse complement strand
GAAATCCCAGTTATGTATTGCGTACAGTGGACCATATTCTTCTTTCTTCTTAAAAATAAGGCTGAATATTAAACATACGCAAAAAAACGTTGCGACAGTCCCTGCCGTATCTAAAAAATTTTCCATTATTTATTTTTTTTATTAATTAAAAAACCTTATCGTAATGATTGGCTGATAGCCAATCCCCCATCTCGCGGCACCATCTGGCTACCGCCATGATATTTGTATCCATATTTTCTCTCAAAAACTGAAACTTCTGCGTTTCATTTAATTTGTGCGGTGCAAACTCGCACGACATTTCATTCTTTTTTGTTAAAATACTAATTAAAAATTGTCCTAAATTCATTTTTACAGGATAAATTCTTCCTGTATTGAATCTTATGCTTATTTGATTAAAATTTCCCGGACCAATTCCGAATCCGTTAAGCGACAAGTATTCTGGCAGTCTGTCTTCTTTTCCATAAATGCTAACTTTTGCGCCAAGAAATCCGCCAATGCTAACAGTAACATATTTTCCAACTTCATTTTGAGATTCAACATACTCAAGCGCGGCTAATTCTACTTTTTGACCATTCAGTTTTATTTTCTTTGTATTTCCTTTCTTAACATCCATGTCGCCAAAAACATAAACCATATTTTTGGAATACAACTTAAAATTATCATTCAATACTGAATCATCTAAACAGTATGCGCTAATCTGCACATAAATCGTATCAGAAACTCTATCCACGTTATCTATAAAATATGAATTTGCGCCCTGTTTATTAGACATTTCCCAAAATGTATTAAACAAACTTATTAATGTATTCTTTCCTGCATTTACGCAATATCCTTTCAATACGACAAGTTTTTCCTGATTGGTTAAATTCAAATTTTTATCAATAAATTCAAATTTTTCAACCTTCTCTTTTGGAGTGTAATTGTCATTTCTTTCTATTATTTGCACTTCTTGTGCATAAGCCGATACACAAAAGAAAATAGAAATCAAAATCAAAATGTTTTTCATCGATTTAATATTTATATTATTGAACTTTAATTATTTCGACCCTTATTAATATTGGCGACTTTGTCTGACAATTAGACCGTTCGCACTCGTTGCCGCTAACTCTTATAAATATGCACAAAAGTATAACAATTTTCTCAAAACAACAACTTTTTTGTGAAAATTTTTGACGATTTTTAGCGTGAAAATTTTTATTGCCTCTCTTTGTATTTATTTGGAAAATATACGTAAGCTTTGCGGACAAATATTTTTTCAAAACACAATGAATTTTTTTATGATATTGTTTTACAGCAGTTGTGTTTTTTCAAATTAAAAAAGGATAACAATTTGCACTGTTACCCTTTGTATGATTAATTAAAGATAGTTAATTAAAAACGAGGTTCGTCTGAAACAGTCAATTTTTTTCTGCCGCGGGCTCTGCGTGCAGCAAGCACTCGCCGTCCATTCGGCGTTGACATTCTTTCTCTGAAACCGTGTTTGTTTACCCTTTTTCTACGCGATGGCTGGAATGTTCTTTTCATTGTCTTATATTTTTATTTTTATGATTTTCAAAATGAAATAAAATATTTTCCCTGTTAGGGGCTGCAAAGGTAATCATTTTTTTACTTCGCACAAAAAAATCGCAAAAATATTTTTAAAATATTCTAATTATGTATTGTAAATTACAAAAAATTCCTACCTTTGCAGTCCCTTACGAGTTAAGGAATATGTCTAACTAAAATAATAACAAACAAATGGCTGTAAAAATCAGACTTTCTAGACACGGAAAAAAAGACTATGCATTCTACCACATTGTGATTGCCGATAGTCGCAGTCCACGAGATGGACGTTTTATTGAAAAAATTGGAACTTACAATCCAAACACAAACCCTGCAACAATCAACCTCGATTGCGACAAAGCGTTGAAATGGATCAATTACGGCGCACAACCGACAGATACATGTCGCGCAATATTGTCGTACAAAGGAGTGTATTTGAAAAAACATTTACTTGGAGGCGTAAAAAAAGGAGCTTTCACCGAAGAAGTTGCGGAACAACGCTTGAACGACTGGCTTGAAGCAAAAAACGCTAAAATTCAGGAAAAGAAAGACAAATTGCTGCAAGAGAAATCATCAGGAAGAAAAGAGATAATCGAAAAAGAAGCTAAAATCAACGAGGAAAAAGCTGCCGCAATGGCAAAAAAACGCTTAGAAGCAGCACAAAAAGAGGCTGAAGCAAAAGCTGCAGCCGAAGCGGAATTTGAAACAGAAAACGCTTCATCCGTAGAAACATCGACAGCGTCCGAAAATGCTAACGCATAAAGACCGAAATTGATGAAAACAGCAGAAAAATATCTGCTCTTTGGAAATATTCTTAAAACGTTCGGCAAAAACGGAGAATTGATTGTAAAACTTGACAATCAAGCGCCTGCGGAAATTAATTTAGACGAACCGATATTCATTATAATAGATGGATTATCGGTTCCTTTTTATTTTAAAGTTTTTGAAGAGCGCTCAAACGGTCGTGTGCTTGTAATACTCGAAAATATTGAAACCGAAAAACTTGCAAACCAACTGACAGGAAAACAAATATTGCTTCCACATAAAAAACAGATAGCCGATAAAAGTTTTAATCTTAATCATTTTGTAGGATTTAATGCAACAGATGCGCGTGCAGGAAAAATTGGAACAATAACCGAATTTCTTGATTTTCACAATAATCCCTGTTTTCAGATATTGCACAACAGCAAAGAAATACTTGTTCCCGTCAACGAAGATTTTATAAAATCAATAGACACAAAATCAAAAACCATAAATTTCGACTTGCCCAATGGCTTGGTTGATTTTTACGTGAATGAATGATTTTATTTTAAATTCTTTTTAATCAAATAAAAATCAATTTATTAATATTTACACAAATTCAGCAAGCAACTCAGCCATTTCGTGCTGCAGGTTTTTTGCTGCGGCTGCGGCTGCGGTTGCAAAATTTTTACTGCTGTCGGCATAAATAATTGCTCGAGACGAGTTAACAATCAAACCGCAAATATTATTCATTCCGTATTTTGCAACATCGGCAAGATTTCCGCCCTGCGCTCCAATTCCCGGAATCAAAAGAAAATGTTGAGGAATTATTTTTCGTATCGAGGCGAGCATCTCTGCTTTCGTCGCTCCAACCACATACATCGTATTATCTGCATTTCCCCAATTTCGCGAACATTCAATAACTTCTTCGTAAATCATTCTGCCGCTTTCGGTCTTAATCATTTGAAAATCGGAAGCAGACTCATTGCTTGTAAGGGCAAGCAAAACAATCCATTTATCGGTAAACGAAAAAAACGGTTTTGCAGTATCACCGCCCATATAAGGCGATAACGTTACAGCATCGAATTTCATTTTTGCAAAAAACGCCTGCGCATACATTTGCGAAGTGTTGCCAATATCTCCGCGTTTGGCATCGGCAATCAGAAATATTTCTGGATAGTTTGATTTCAGATAATCGGCAGTCATTGCAAGTTGGCGCAAGCCATCTTCGCCGCAGGCTTCGTAAAAAGCCAGATTCGGTTTATACGATATGCAATATTGCGATGTGGCATCAATAATTTGTTTATTGAACTCGAATAAAGAGTTTTTTTGACTGCGCAAATGATGCGGAATTTTATTAATATCGCTGTCGAGTCCTATGCACAAAAAACTTTGTTTTTGTTGTATCTGTTGAAATATTTGCCGACTGTTCATATTTTTTTGTTATATTTAATTTATCTTGCTTCGTATTTCTGATTTCGCAGCCATGGCGTAAAACCTGCATCGCGAATGGCTTTCTGTATTCCGTTTGCATCAAAGGTATTTGTTGAGCCAGCCGACGAAACCACATTTTCTTCAATCATAATCGAACCCATGTCGTTTGCTCCCGAATGCAGTGCAATTTGCGCAATATCCTTGCCTACCGTGAGCCATGATGCCTGTATATTTGTAATATTGTTCAATGCAATGCGGCTTATTGCAACTGTTCGTATGTAATCGTCAACAGTTGCGGTTTTGCTGCCGATTTTTTCGCCGAGTTTTGTTCCGCCGAGTTGCATGGTCCAACATATAAAAGCAAGGAAACCATAAGCGTTTTGCGGTTTTTCATTTTGCAAATCACGTATTTTTATAAGATGTTCAATTCGCTCGTCCAAAGTTTCGATATGTCCGAAAACCATTGTTGCCGAAGTCGGTAAATTAAGTTTATGGGCTTCGCGCATCACATCAAGCCACATTTGCGAATCAGGTTTTGCCGGCGATATTTGTTTTCGTACACTGTCGCACAAAATTTCAGCTCCCGCTCCCGGAAGACTGTCTAAACCCGCTTCGATAAGTTTTTCCAATACTTCGCGATAAGATTTTTTTTCTTTTTGTGCAATATAAGCAATTTCAGGAGGTCCAAGAGCATGAAGTTTTATTTTCGGATAATATTTTTTCAACTGTAAAAAAAGATTTATATAGAAATCCAAACCATAATCGGGATGTAAACCGCCCTGCAACAAAAGCTGGTCGCCGTTTAATTTCATTAATTCTTCGATTTTTGCTATATACTCGTCCAGTGTTGTTGTATATGATTTTTGGGTTTCGTGAGGCTTGCAATGAAAATTACAGAATTTGCATCCTGATATGCATACATTTGTAATGTTCACATTTCGGTCGATTTGCCAGCTCACGCCTTCTTCCCGAACATGTATTTGCCGCAACTGATTGCCAACAAACATTAATTCGCCTGTATCTGCAAATTTATATATCTGCATCAGTTCATTTGCCGACAAAGGCTCTAAATTTAACGCTTTATGAAAAATCTTATCGTAAATATTCATTAAATATTAAATTAAAGTTACTCCACATCCGTCAAATATTTTTTACTATCGGCGGCAGGTAATTTCAGTTGGTTGCAATTTGTAACCGACTCGTTTCCTTCTTTCCTCAAACGATGTTTCAATACTTTCCAGTAACTTTTCGGATTTACACTTTCCGTCAAAACTTCTATAACGTCAACTATTGATATATACCATTTTCCCTGTTCGCTATCCCATACGGAACGAATTTTTTTGGTATCGAAAAGTTTTATTGCAGTTTCTTTTGTCATGTTTCAGTTTTTTACTTTTCGGCGTAAAGTTTTATTATATTCAAAATGACTTCCGTTGCTTTCTGCATCGATTCTACCGCAACAAATTCATATTTTCCGTGAAAATTATGTCCTCCAGCAAAAATATTCGGACATGGTAAACCCATAAACGAAAGTCGCGCTCCATCCGTGCCGCCGCGAATAGGCCGCACAATTGGTTCTACTTCAGCCAGTTTCATCGCCTCAAACGCTGTTTCGACAATGTGAAAATGCGGTTCTACCATTTCGCGCATGTTGTAATATTGATCTTTCAGTTCGAGAGTCAAAATGTCGTTCCCGTATCGTTTATTCAAAAAATCAACACAATTCTTGACAGTTTCCTTTTTCTGTTCAAATTTTTTACGGTCGTGGTCGCGAATAATATACTGCATCGAGGCTTGTTCGACATTGCCTGCAAAGTTCGTAATATGGAAAAAACCTTCGTAATTGACTGTAAATTCGGGACGTTCGTTTATCGGCAACATCGCATTAAGTTCCATTGCGACAAGAATAGAATTAATCATTTTGTTTTTTGCATAGCCGGGATGAATATTATTTCCCTGAATTTTTACTTTTGCCGCCGCTGCATTAAAGTTTTCATATTCCAACTCGCCGAGAGCGCCGCCATCCATAGTGTAAGCATAATCGGCTCCGAATTTTTTCACATCAAATTTATCGACTCCGCGACCTATTTCTTCGTCGATAGTGAAGGCTATTTTTATTGTGCCGTGTTTCAGTTCGGGATGATTCATAATAAATTCGGCAGCAGTCATAATTTCGGCAATTCCTGCTTTATCGTCAGCTCCGAGAAGAGTTGTTCCATCGGTTGTAACAAGAGTTTTTCCTTTGAAATCAGCCAATTCGGGAAAATCTGCAAGCGAAAGAGTTATTTTTTTCTCTTTGTTGAGAACAATATCCTGTCCGTTGTAATTTTCTATTATTTGCGGTTTGATGTTTGCTCCGCTCAAATCGGGCGAAGTATCAACGTGAGCAATAAAGCCTATTACAGGCGTTTCTTTATTTGTATTTGAGAGAATTGTTGCCATCACGTAACCATGTTCATCGAGGCTTGCATCTTCTATTCCCATTGCTTTCAATTCTTCAACAAGCATTTTCGACAAGTTTAACTGTTTCATTGTACTTGGTTGAGTATTGCTATTTTCATCCGACTGAGTATCAATAGCAACGTATCGTAAAAATTTATTTAATACCGGTTCTTTCATCGTTTTTATTTTTTGAAGATTATATTTTGCAAAGATAATAAAATATAGTTTGATTAATGCTTCAATGCCGAATGAAATAACAAATAAAAAATTTTACTTGAGAATTAAAACTTATCATCTGCTAATTCTAACTAAAAAGACAATATGCAATGCATCATTTTCGACATTAAAATGAAAACGACAGACTTGTGAGTGTTATAAATGGCAACACAGAAGTTGTAGATTTATTAAATGATTATTTAGTTGCCCTTAAAAAAGAATATAAATTATTTATTAACAGATAATTATGAATGAAAATCAGGTGAAAATATTCTTTCATAATCATTAAATCAAAAAAATACAGTTC
>JAISYZ010000026.1 GCA_031269545.1 Prevotellaceae bacterium | reverse complement strand
GGTAAGACATATTTAATCAACTTTTCTAACATAACAAATAATAATTTTAAATTATGCAAAGATAATAATTTGAAGCGAATATCAAACATTGTAGACACAGGGTTTTGCTGGTGAGCCATCATCTATCATTAAATCACAGTCTTCATTTACAGCCGTATAAAAAATAAAGGCGGTTAAAAACCGCCTTTACTTTTAAACTTTTATGATGTTCGATATCAATGATCAATCCTTTCGCCTTGCGTATTGAAAAATTGATATTCGAGAAATGAGAATGAATTTACGGCTTCCAGTTTTACCAAACACTTATATTTTATTGTCCATTTTGTGAGCCGCGATGGAAAACCTTTTCGCAAATATGCTGCAATATAAGGATGAGTTTTTAGAATAACATGTTTCATTCCTGTTTCATTTTTATAATATGCCAATTGATTTTCGATTTGGTCATCGAGTAAGATTGATGGCGAAACGTGTCCCGACCCCGAACATGCCGGACATATTTCATCCGTTTTAATTCTCATTTCGGGGCGAGTTCGTTGACGTGTGATTTGCATCAGTCCAAATTTTGTAAGCGGCAATACGCTATGTTTTGCTCTGTCGTTTTCGAGCAGGGCGCACATTTTTTCGTAAAGCAATTGGCGATTTTCTTGATTGTACATATCAATAAAATCAATAATAATAATTCCACCGAGGTCTCTCAAACGAATTTGATGTACAATTTCTTCGGCAGCCGTGAGATTTACTTCGAGAGCGCTTGTTTCCTGATCATTCTCCGTTTTATGGCGTGCGCCGCTGTTTACGTCAATCACATGAAGGGCTTCGGTTCGTTCTACAACTAAATAAATTCCTTTTTTCAGAGGTACAACGCGTCCGAAAGTTCCTTTTATTTGCTTGCTTATGCCGAATTGATCGAAAATAGGAACATTGCCTTCGTAATATTTCACTATTCTTTCTCTGCCCGGAAGTATTGTCGATATAAGTTCTCTTATTTCGTTGCAAACATTGAGATCGTTGACGTAAATATTATTGAACGATACCGTCAATATGTCGCGGATAATTGCTGTCGTTCTGTTTACTTCGTTTACCAGCAATTGTGGCGCTGATATATTGGATGCAAGTTTTTCGCAACACGATTCCCAGCGCTGAATCAGCATTTTCAGTTCGCCATCAAGCACGGCTGCGCGTTTACCTTCGGCTGCCGTACGAACGATTACTCCATAATTCGGAGGTATAATACTTTCGATTAAATTACGCAATCGTTTTTTTTCTTCCGCTTCGCTTATTTTTTGCGAAATAGATATTTTATTGGTAAAAGGAATAAGCACCATGTTGCGTCCTGCAAGCGATATTTCGGATGTCAGTCGAGGTCCTTTTGTTGAAATTGGTTCTTTAACAATTTGTACAACAATATTTTGTCCCTGTACGAGAACATCCTGAATTTTGCCTTCTTTATCTAATGTTGAGCCGCGTTTTACTTTTCCGAAACTGAATGTTTTTTGTTTGGCGCCTGTTATATTTTTTACAAAATTCATCAATGTATTAAAATTAGCACCTAAATCAAGATAATGGATGAAAGCATCTTTATCATGACCAACATCAATGAATGCTGCATTAAGAGCAGGTAATATCTTTTTTACCCGCCCATAATAAATATCGCCGACAAGAAAACGCGAATTACTTACTTCTTTTGAAAACTCAACAAGACGTTTGTCTTCAAGCAAAGCTATTGATATTTCAGAGGACGCTACATCAATAACAAGTTCGTTATTTACCATAGCATTTTCACTCATTTGCGTATATTTTACTGTCTTTTTCTTTTACTTGTACTTGAATAAAATACAAACCCAAAGAAAAAAATTCTTTAGGTTTAAGTATTTTTATTCTTAAAAATCGAACCAAATTATTATTTCTTTTTATGTCGATTTTTGCGCAAACGTTTTTTGCGTTTGTGTGTTGACATTTTATGTCTTTTTCTTTTTTTTCCGCTTGGCATAATTCTGATTTTTCAGATTATTCGTTTTTACCTTATTTCTTCTTAACGCTTGCTTTTACTTTGGTAACAAACGTTTTTGCCGGCTTAAACGCAGGAATAAAATGTTCGGGTACAATAAGTGTCGTGTTTTTCGAAATATTCCGAGCCGTTTTTTCTGCTCTTTTCTTTACAATAAAGCTACCAAAACCACGTAAATAAACGTTTTTGTTTTTCGATAGCGATGCTTTAACACTGTCCATAAATGATTCTATGGTCTTCTGTACTGTTACTTTTTCAATGCCCGTAACTTTGGCGATTTCGTTTACAATATCTGCTTTTGTCATAGTTGTAAATATTAAAATTAAATTAAGTAATTTCCAATTTGGAAGTGCAAATATAATACAATTATTTCTAATACAAACATTTTTATAAAAAAAAATTTTTTTGCAGCAGTTTTTTTTAATAAATAGGCTAAAAAGTGAGAAGTGTTAAATTTATTGCATAAACCTTATAAATTTTACAGCGTATAAAATACTCATAAACAGCAGTTTATTCTAATGTCGTTATAATCGTCTTTAAAAATATATTGCTTTTGTTATTTAAGTTAACATTTTTTTTATAATTTTATGCCGCAAAAGTGAATTAATATTTATGTAATAAAAAATAAAAATTATGACTCTAAACAAAGCAATGATTATCGGAAATGCGGGAAAAGATCCCGAAATAAGACATCTTGACAACGGGGTGTCGGTTGTTACACTGCCGGTTGCTACAACCGAGCGTTATAAAGACAAAAACGGCGAAACAAAAGAACAAACCGAATGGCATAATGTGGTTTTTTGGCGTCAATTAGCTGAATTTACCGAAAAGTATGTCAGAAAAGGAAGTCAACTGTTTATCGAAGGTCGTTTGAGAACCCGTAATTGGGAAGACCAGTCGGGGAATAAAAAATATGTTACGGAAATAGTTGCCGACAATATTCGTTTGCTGGGACGGCGTCCCGACAATAACAATGGCAACGGAAACCATAACATTGCAGCGCATCATGTCGCAGAAACAAAGCCGGAAGAAATTATTTTAGATGAACCTTCTCCCGACGATGATCTTCCGTTTTGATTTTGCTTAACTTGCATGTCTTAGCAAATTGAGTATCAAATCAAAAAAAATGATTGAAATAAAAAGTTCTTCTCGCACAAGAGTTTTTTGTTTTAGTTCATAATTGTCATCTCTCAAAGATGACTTTTATTTTGTTTCTAAACCTGACAGGTTATCTTCCTTGTTAATTATTAATTGTCAATTGTAAAAATGAGTTTTTTTTCTTTGTCATAATCTTTTTCTTGTTGATTGGTTGAGTTGTATTTTTGTTCTCTGTTTAAATTTTGTGTTCTTTGCGTCCATTGCTGTTTGTTTTTTTACTGCGAAGGTCGCAAAGGGTGCCGTAACGCAGAGATTTTTTATCATTAACCATTATTTTTTTATTAATTCTTAATTCACTTATGACTATCGACTGTGTTCTCTGTGTGATTTTTTTGTTACGCGGAATTACGCAGTCCACATTCGGTTGTGTGTAATTGAGGATTTTATGCTAACTTCGTTTTTCTAATCAACAATTTTTCATTAACCATTCCCAATATTCAATGCAGAATGTCAAACATTCAGTCAGGGATGCTTGCCACAACCAGTTCTATTCCAAAGTTACGATTAATCATAGTGTATTTTCTTATTTTTTTCAAATATTTACTTGTAATAAACAAATTAGAATTAACTTTGCATAAAATATAAAATATACTGATATGAAAAAAATTTTACTTATCTCATTATTTTTTACAGTCTTATTGAGTTTTGCATCTTGTGTGTCGCAAAAAAAATTCGATACTCTGCAAGCCGAATTTGACAGGTTGAATCGTAAATACAACGATTTGAATATTCAATCGAAAGAGATAGACGCACAGCGCAAGGCTCTTGAAAAAGAAAAAGCTGAACTCGACACAAAAATTGCAGAACTTAAAGATTTGCAGGAAAAATTAAAGTCGGAACACAGCATCGAAACAGGCGGACTGCAAACGCAACTGCAAAAAGAACGCGACGAACTTACCCGCAAGCAAACCGAACTTGAAAAACTGCAAAAGGAGTTTAACGAAAACAACAAACGGCTCATCGATTTGCAGCAAATGCTTGCAAGCAAAGATGAAGCCGTAAAGGCGCTTCGCCAGCGCGTTGCCGATGCTTTGCTTGGTTTCGAAGGCAAAGGATTGACGGTAACGCAAAAGAACGGAAAAGTTTATGTTTCGCTCGAAGAACAATTGCTTTTTAAATCGGGCGACTGGAATATCGAAAGTCGCGGTTTGCAGGCAATCAAAGAACTTGCAAAAGTTCTGGCAGTCAATCCCGACATAAATGTGATTGTCGAAGGACATACCGACAACGTTCCTTACAGAGGAAAAGACGGCATATTGCAGGATAATTGGGATTTAAGCGTGAAACGTGCAACAACCGTTGTTCGTGCATTATTGGATAAAACAGTAGTAAATCCACAACAGGTAAGCGCCGCAGGACGCAGCGAATATCTGCCTATCGAAGATGAAAATACATCCGAAGCCCGCAGAAAAAATCGCCGTACTGAAATTATACTTACCCCGAAACTCGATGAACTGCTTCAAATACTCGAAACAAATTAGTGTAAATTAATGAATTTATTTTTTCAGGGAGATGCAAATTTTGTATTTCCCTGTTTTGTTTGTAAATTTGGCGAATTTAATTTTATGATTTATGAAAAATTTAGCAGTTTTAACAGGCGCGGGAATCAGCGCCGAAAGCGGAATATCTACTTTCAGAGATTCCAATGGACTTTGGGAACAGCATAACGTAATGGATGTTGCAAGCATCGATGGCTGGTATAAGAATCCCAAACTTGTACTTGATTTTTATAACGAACGCCGCAAACAACTTGAAACAGTAGAGCCAAATGCCGCACATAAAATTTTATACGAACTTGAAGAATATTTCAATGTGTGTATAATAACTCAAAATGTTGACAACCTGCACGAACGCGCAGGCAGCACAAATATTATACATTTGCATGGAGAACTGACAAAAGTGCGTAGCATCGCCGACGAAGATACGGTTTACGACATTGGCTATAAACCAATACACATAGGCGATACAGATAGCAACGGCTCACAACTTCGTCCACACATAGTTTGGTTTGGCGAAGCCGTTCCGCTGTTGAACGCTGCTGCCAACAATGTTTCGCAAGCCGATATTGTTGCGATAATAGGAACTTCGCTCAATGTTTATCCTGCAGCAGGATTGGTGAATTACAAAAAAAACAGTGCGCCGGTATTTTTAATCAATCCGCATGATGTAAGCGCTTTTCATATTCAAAATCTGATACTGATAAAAGCAAAAGCCACAACAGGCGTTGCCGACATGCGCAATATGCTTATTGAAAAATTTTTGTAAGCTACTTATTGTCAATTCATTTTAATTTCGGCATCCTTATGCTTTTCCTCCGAATTCCATCAAGTATGCTTTTATGAAAGCATCCAAATCGCCATCCATTACTCCCTGTACATTTGATGTTTGGTAGTTGGTGCGATGGTCTTTAATTCTTCTGTCATCAAAAACATAACTGCGAATTTGCGATCCCCATTCAATTTTTTTCTTTCCTGCTTCAAGTTTTGCCTGTTCGGCGTTACGTTTTTGCAGTTCAATATCATAGAGTTGCGATTTCAGAAGCCGCATTGCATTTTCACGATTTCCAAGCTGCGAACGGCTTTCGGTGTTTTCAATCAGGATTTCGCGTACTTCGCCTGTATCGGGATCATGATAACTGTAACGAAGTCTGACACCTGTTTCAACTTTGTTTACATTTTGTCCGCCTGCTCCGCTCGAACGAAACGTATCCCACGAAATATCGGCTTGGTTAACCACAACTTCAATGCTGTCGTCAACAAGCGGCGATACAAATACCGACGAAAATGACGTCATTCGCTTTCCCTGAGCATTGAACGGCGACACTCTGACAAGACGATGAACGCCGTTTTCGCTTTTAAGATAGCCGTAAGCAAACTCGCCTTCGATTTGAATAGTTACCGATTTTATTCCTGCATCGTCGCCATCGAGAATATTCGTAATTTGTGTTTTATAACCTTTATTTTCGCACCAACGTAAATACATGCGCATCAGCATCTCCGCCCAGTCCTGACTTTCGGTTCCGCCTGCGCCCGAATTTATTTTCAGCACGGCGCCAAGTTTATCTTCATCGTTGCGCAACATGTTTTGCAGTTCAAGTTTTTCAATCGAATCAAGCGTTATGCGATATTGTTCGTCAATATCTTCATCGCTTGCTTCGCCCGATTTTGCAAAATCGAACAAAACCTGCAAATCATCAAAATTGATGTTTGCCTGTTCAAATCCCGACAGCCACGCTTTAAGGGCGGCAACTTTTCTCAGTTGAATTTCCGCTTCTTTCGGATTATCCCAAAAATTGGGATTTTGAGTTTTTTCTTGCTCTTCTTCAAATTGTATCTGCTTGTTATCGATGTCAAAGATGCCTCCTCAACGCATCGATGCGTTGCGATAATTCTTTTATGTTTTCTGCAATTATCATATTTTTTTTCTGCAAAATTAGTAATTTATATAATTTCTAAAAAATTTAACACAAATATTTCAGATGAAGCCTGTCAGGTTTTAGAAGAACAACTCAACAAACAACTATCAATTAATAATGTATTCTTCGGGCTATTTTTCTATAATAATGACAACCTTTCGGGTTTCGATAGAACGCCATTGCGAACTGCGACCGAAGCAACTGAAGCGCAGCCGATTCTGAATATAAAAAACGTTACCTGTCAAAAAGCAAATATTCAAAAAACTAATAACCTATTGATTTTAAGATTTTTTCGGTTGCTCCGAGATTTTGTTTTACATATTCTGCTACTTTGCTGCCGACTGTGGAATCAATAGATAAATTATCGAAAACGTTTTTCAACGACTTATAATCCGAAATAGAAAAACCTCCGCCGCAGGCAATAAGTTCGCGAGCTTCTCTGAATTTCATATAATTTGGTCCCCAGACTGTTGGAATCCCATAAACTGCTGCTTCCAATGTATTGTGTATTCCTGCGCCGAAACCTCCGCCAATGTACGCAATATCGGCGTAACGATAAATTGATGATAATATTCCGAAACAGTCAACGATTACACAATCAACATTTGAAGCATTATCGTTTGCAAGTTGCGAATAAAGTAAATGCGAACAGTTGAGTTTGCTGCATATTTCAGCGATATGTGATTCGTGTATCTCGTGCGGCGCTAATATAAGTTTTATATTTTTATTTTCGTTCAAATATTTCAACAATAAATCTTCGTCGGCAGCCCATGTACTGCCTGCAACAATAACGTTTTTTCCATCAACAAATTTCTCTATTAAAGGCAGTTTTTTTGATTGTTGCGCTATATAATTCACTCTGTCGAAACGAGTGTCGCCTGCAACAGTAACTTTATAAATATCAATACTTTTAAGTAATTTTCGCGAATTATCATCCTGCACGAAAAGATGTGTAAAACATTTCAACATATTACGGTAAAATCCTCCGTAAATTTTGAAAAATGTCTGTTCTTTCCTGAAAATCGCAGAGATAATATATGTGGGAATATTGCGCTTTTTCAGTTCATTCAAGAAATTTCCCCAAAATTCATACTTAATAAATATTGCTTTTTCGATATTGACAAGCGAAAGGAATTTTTCTGCATTTTTCGCTGTGTCTGTCGGCAAATAACAAACAACATCTGCATTTGCATAATTTTTACGAATTTCATAACCCGAAGGTGAAAAAAATGTGAGCAGAATTTTTGTTTGAGGATTTTCGGATTTCAGTCGTTCTATCACCGGACGTCCCTGTTCAAATTCGCCGAGAGACGATACGTGAAACCATATATAACGCGAGTTTTTATCAGTCTTTTCGGCAATGACATTCCACGTGTCATGACTTCCGCGATGTCGTTTCTTTGCTTTTTCGTTGAAACATGATGCTATTGCTATCAATCTTCCGTAAACATGTATAGCCAGATTGTATAAAATGTTCATTTACTGATATAAATTTAATTAATAAAGTCAATAGTTCAACTATTAGTTTTAATTTAATCTCTGAATAAATGCAGAAAACTGCGATATTCTTTGCCATCATACGAAGCGTCGTCCCAGCCTGTTCCGCTTACAACGTAATAATAAACACCCGATGAACATTCAGTTCCATCATTGTTTACTTTTCCGTTCCAGCCTTTCCATTTTTCGTAAGAACCGCTATATGAATAAACCTTACTTCCTCCTCTGTCGAATATTTGTATTTTAATTGTCCTCATTGATTTGGGTTCCTGTCCTTTGATAAACCTGAAAATGTCATTTTGTCCATCTCCATTTGGCGTGAATGCATTAGGTATTGATTTATACTGAAAACTTGAACCTGCAACATTTATATACGACATAAGCGTTGAATCCCTGCAACCTGTCAAAGTATTTTCTATTATCAATTGAAATCCGTATTTTCCTGTCGGATAGCCATCCAAATTTCCCGTATGATGCGGAACAACAGGATAAATCGTTTCACTCAAGTCGGTTGTCGTTTGCGACCATATAAGCAAATTTCGGGTTTCTGCAAAACGACTGTCGCCGTAACCTTTCCATATATATTTGTCTGCGTGCCGCGAATCGTTGTGTTTGAAACGAACGCGAAACAAAGCATCGTTGGATTCGGATGCATAACCGGATGTTGCCGCCCAGTTTTCGTTTTCGTCTCTGGCTTCTACTGTAAACGCAGGATATACAGCGATTGCAGGAATAAGCGGCGTTGATGCCGTCAGGGTTTTCCCGAATACATCCTTTATTGTAACCGAATAAACTGCATCAACCAAAGGCGCTGGTCCGTCTATTGTCGTTTTGTTCCATTTTTTCCACGAATCGTCAATATCGGGCAAACCGTCATAAATATCGACAGATGTTGTCCAGTCGGTTGTAAGTTTATTGTAAATTATGGTGTCATAAAACGTTGACGATTGACTTTCAAACTGACGAATTCGATAAGGAACATTCGCACTCGGACGAACGGTTGCGTCCAAATCGAGCCATTCGCAGGTTGACGAGTATTTGATTTCGCCGACAAGATTGAAAGTATCTATTATAACCCAAACGGCAAATGTGTCAATCGAAACGCCTTCACCTGCCGAATCGACTACGACACGATAGCCTCCATCCGACAAATTGCCGAAAGAACTTACGGAAATTCCTGTTTCGCTATGAACAGTCGAAAATGTTTGAGTTCCTACATCTAATTTTTCCCATATAAAATCGGAATTTTCGTTTGAATGATGTTTTGCTTCCAAATTTCCTGTTAAAGGCGAAAAAAACACGTGAATCATGTCGGGTTTGCCGCGTAAAAATGAAGTCTGTTTTGAATAATCGGCTCCAATTGCTGTTACCTGTGCAAATGAATATGTTTGCAAAACAACAAATAACGATGTTGTTATCAATAATTTATGTAATCCAGTCATTATTATGAATATTTCAATACAAGTTACAAATTTAATTAAATTTTTTCTACAAGCAATATTTAGGTGATAAATAAAATTCGATAAATATAAATAACGAATGAAATATTCTAATAAAAGCAGTAGAAAAGGTTGTTTTGAAAGATTGTTTTTTCTGATTATTATTCATTGCTATCACTAAAAAAACACAATCGGCAATGACTGTGTTTTATTTTTTGCAAAACAATCAGAAAAACTTTGATTATTTGCTACTATTGCTGTTATTGTTGTTTTTATTCCTGTTTTGCTGGTTGTTGTTGTGAATATTTTGATTGTTTTTCTTCTTTTTATTATTATTTTTGTTATTGTTGTTTTTTTTCTGTTGCTGGTTTGTTTCGTTTTTTGCAACAATCTGCGTATTTAATTTGCCGCTGCAAAGTTTTGTATTAATATCAAGGTTTATCGCTCCGCCCGAAAGGTGATACAGATCTTTGATTATTATATCATCCTTAACGTTGTCTTTATTCCATGCGATATATGATTTTTTTATCTGATTTGCTATTTGCATTATCAGGCATTGTTTTTTTTCAGAATCTTCAAGTTTTAAGATTACATCTATCATTTCCAGTATATATCGTCCGTAGTAAGGCACATTCAGAGGATTAGCCTTGTACGAAAGTTTCTTTGGTTTTTCCTGCAAAACCTCTTTTTCGGGAATAGGATATGGTGAATCTATATCAATCTGAAAATCAGAAATTACTTGAATATGATCCCATAGTTTATGTCTGAAATCATTGACATCCCGCAAATGAGTATTAAGATTTCCCATAACGGCAATTACAGCCTTGATTTGTCTGTTGCGACCTTCTTTATTTGGAAGCGCTTTGACCCATTCAACCATTTTATGTATATTCCGCCCGTATTCCGGCAATTGCAGTTTTTTTCGTTGTGTATTATAGTCCATTTTGATTTTGGTAAAAATTTTGACCGCAAAGGTACAAAATAATTTTGTATTAAAACATTATCTTGTTTGAATAAGTTTGAAAAATATTGAAAATCTGTTTAATTTTATATGTAAATCGTTGCTCCTTAAAAGAATATAAATTATTTATTAATAGATAATTATGAATAAAAATCAGGAGAAAAAATTGCAAGGTTTTGTGCAATACAAGTTAAAACCCTGCAAATATTTTTAAAATATTATTCCAAAATCATTAAGTCAAACATTTACAGTTCAGTAGTAAGTAAAACCTAACAGGTTGCGGAAACCTGTCAGCTTTGAAATATCTTTTTATTAATTTTTGTATCTGGAAATTTTGCTTTTAAGTAACGGCTATTGACAGAGATGTAAAAAAAACTCATATCTCTGTCATTTGCAATAATCAACATATTGTATATCAATTATTTTTTCATAATAGATGAATATTTAACGATTAATTATCTTTTGTAATTCGAGCAGCTTTCCATATATATTTTTAAAATTCAGGATTAATTTTTTGAAACAATATTTCGTTTTGCCAGCCATTCTTTGTTTTTATCCACTGTTTTTTTGTTCCTGCAATTTCAAAACCAATATTTGTAAGCATTTTCATACTTTTTGTATTGTTTTCGTCAACGTTGCAATAAACCTGATGAAGATGTAAAATATTGAAGCAATAATCTATTATCAGATTCATCGCCGCAGTAGCAAATCCTTGTCGGCGATTGCTTTGAGCGTATATAAGCACTCCAAGTCCGATGCGTGCATGCAGCGGGTTGAAATCGAACAAATCGACAGTTCCAATTGCACTGTTGTTTGTTTTGTCTTCAATCATCAACCGCAACTGTCCTGTTTCAAAAATATCTTTGTGCGAATTTTCAAGATACTGTTTAAGTGCATAACGCGAATAAGGAACGACAGTATTACTTGCACTCCAGATACTTACATCATTTTCCCACAAATACAGAATTTCCAGATCTTCGGGTTCTAACGGTCGCAAACGTATATTTTCGGTTTCTAAAAACATGTTTTTAAAAATCTACTTCATTAGCTTTCGTATTGCTGTTGCGAGTCGTTTAACGCCTTCGATGTTCATATCTTCCGACATGTACGAAAAGTTTATGCGCATTGTGTTTTTTCCCGAACCATCGCAGAAAAATGCATTTCCAAGTACAAATGCTACGTTTTCTTTAATTGCAATATCGAACAGATCTTTGGCATCCATATAGTCGGGAAGCGTTATAAACAAAAACAATCCGCCTTGCGGACGTGTCCATTTTACGCCTTCGGGCATGTATTTCTCGAATGCTGCAATCATTACGTCGCGTTTGCGGCGATAATTTTCAATTATTTTCGGAATATTTTGGTCGAGATAAGATTTTTCTAAAAATTTTGCCGCAATTTTCTGGTCAAGCACAGGCGAGCACAAATCAACCGACTGTTTTGCTGTTACAATTTTGTCAATTATTGTTTCGTGAGCGACAACCCAGCCAAGACGAAATCCGGGAACAAATATTTTTGAGAATGTACCGAGCAAAATCACTCGTCCCGATTTGTCCATTTCGTAAATGGTTTTAATATGTTCGCCTTCAAAACGCACTTCGCGGTAAGGACAGTCTTCGACTATAATAACATTATATTTTTCTGCAATATTAAGAACCATACGCCTGTCAGCCTCGCTCATGGTAATTCCCGAAGGATTCTGAAAATCGGGAATTGTGTAAATAAATTTCGGAAGTTCGCCTAATGTTTGCAACACTTCCAGTGTGTTGTCGAGCGCGGCATCGTAGCGTATTCCTATCATATTTGCTCCATACGAGTTGAACGCCTGCAATGCTCCGAGATATGACGGCAATCCGCAAACAACCTTATCGCCTCTGTTCAGGAAAACTTTACTTATCAAATCAAGTCCCTGTTGCGATGCTGTTACTATCACAAGATTTTTCAAGTCGATATTGAATCCTTGTTTATTGTAACGTTCTACCAAGAGTTGGCGGAGTTTCAAATCTCCTTCGGTTTCACCGTATTGCAGGGCTTTTGCGCCATCTTCGTCAAGCACTTCGCAAACAACTTCCTTCATTTTTTCAATAGGAAATAAATCGGGAGCGGGAAATCCTCCTGCAAAAGAAATGACATCAGGGTTATTCGTAAATTTCAATAATTCTCTGATTGCCGAGCGCTTCATGTTCTTTGCGGTCTTTGAAAATTTTTGTGTTATATCTTTCATGGTGATTAATCTTAAATATTATTTTATATATTAGACAGCAAAATTATATTTTTTTTTCTAATTTTGCATTAAAAAAAATATTTTTTTATGAACTTTTTATTAAAAATTATAATTATATTAATAATATTCTTAAAATCAACCGAATATATAAATGCCCAAACATCGCAATTTAGAGTGATGTTTTTTAATGCCGAAAATTATTTTGATACTTTCGACGATGAAAAAACTCTTGATGACGATTTTACTCCGACAGGCTCATATCACTGGACATGGGAAAAATTTACGGCTAAACGCAATGCTTTGTCAAAAATTATTATTGCTGCGGGCGAAGGAAAAATGCCGTCGATTATAGGTTTATGCGAGATTGAAAATCGTTTTGTGCTTAACCAGCTTGTAAACGAAACGCCGCTTGCAAAATTCAATTATCGTATCGTACATCGCGATTCGCCCGACAGCAGAGGAATAGATGTTGCTTTACTATATAATCCGTCTGATTTTGAATTACTGTATCAAAATTTCCATGCGATTTCACAAAATTTCAAGACTCGTGAAATTCTTTATGCAAAAGGTGTTTTTTGCGGAGTCGATACATTGCATGTTTTTGTAAATCATTTTCCATCGAAACGCGGAGGCGCCAAAGCGAGCGAATCGCGCCGAATTGCAGCAGCAACCGAATTGAAACGTTTGCTTGATTCTGTAAGCAATGCAAGCAATAATGCAAATATTCTGATAATGGGCGATTTTAATGACACTCCCGACAGCGAACCTGTAACAAAAACGCTGCAAGCAAAAGATAATTTTGATGCAATAAACGAGCGTGATTTGTACAATCTTGCTTTGCCGTTGATGAAAAAAGGCGAAGGAACGATTAAGTATCAAGGTGTTTGGGAATTTATTGATTTAATGTTTGTGTCGGGAAACATGCTGAACAGAAACAGTAAAATAAGTTGTTCGCAGTCGGATTTCAAAATTTTCAAGGCTCCATATTTATTTGAAAAAGATAATACCTTTGTCGGCAAAAAACCAAAACGAACATTTATCGGAATGAAGTACAACGGCGGAATAAGCGATCATCTTCCGGTGTTTATACAGTTAAAGGTTAAACCTGCAAATTTTTGATTTGCCATTGCAGGAAAGCAGCGATAAGGCAACCCAAGCGCAGATATTGAATTATCCATAATTTGTGGACGTCAAAATTGTTAATCGTTAATTATATACTTAATGCGGTATAATTTTGTGAATTATCAATATTCTGGATTAACTCCGTTGAGCTCCGCTACGCTTCGGTTGGTTACGCCGAGCAAAGTATAAATTATTAATTACCTTTGTATTTTAAATTTTTAATTTGTAAAAAATAAATTTATGGAAACCATAATGCACATAGAATTAACAAATCCTGAAGCGGCAAATTTGCTGTTCGACATGGAAGCATTGAATTTGATAAAGGTGTTGAAAAAACTGCCAGTTATAAAAAAATCGCAACGGTTTTCGGATAAATACAGAAACAGTATTTCGAAAGAACAGGGTAAAGACCTTAAATAACATATTTAACAAATGCGAAACGAATGAATAAAATATTTTGTCTATGAAAAAAATAAAATTAAAATTTCCAAAAAAATGGCTCTCAGGATTTTTTTCAAATCTGATGAGTGTAATTATCGGTATCATGTAAGTTCCGTCATCCAAAGCCGTAACAAAAAAGACAATATTACAAAGACGAAATAATAAACAAATAAAACAAATGCAAATTATAGATGGAAAACAGATTGCAGGCGAAATAAAACTCGAAATTGCAAACGAAGTAAAAGAAATTATTGCCAAAGGACATCGCGCTCCGTGTTTGGCAGCAATACTTGTAGGCAACGACCCTGCAAGCGAAACTTATGTTAACAGCAAAGAAAAAGATTGCCACGAAGTAGGATTTACGTCAAAAATATACAGATTTGGCGAGCAAATCACCGAAAATGAACTTATTGAAAAAATCAGGGAAATAAACGCCGACGACAGTATAGACGGATTGATTGTACAACTTCCGCTGCCCAAACACATATCCGAAAACAATGTTCTGCTTACAATAGATTACAAAAAAGATGTTGACGGATTTCATCCTCAAAATGTAGGAAGGATGATGTTAGGACTGCCGACTTATGTATCGGCTACTCCAGACGGAATTGTTGAACTTTTGGCAAGATACAATATTGAAACATCAGGTAAAAACTGCGTTGTTATCGGACGCAGTAATATTGTCGGACGTCCAGTTGCAAATCTTTTGTCGCAGCGCACAGCACCCGGCGACTGTACGGTAACAATTTGTCATAGCCGTACAAAAAATCTCAAAGAAATATGTGCAAATGCCGATATAATTATTGCTGCTCTCGGCGTTGCCGAATTTTTGAAAGCAGATATGGTGAAAGATGGCGCTGTCGTTATTGATGTCGGCATTACTCGTATAAAAACCGAAAGCGGAAAATACAAACTTGTCGGCGATGTAAAATTCGATGAAGTAGCGCCCAAATGCAGTTACATAACTCCTGTTCCGCGCGGTGTTGGTCCAATGACTCGCATATCGTTGCTCAAAAACACATTGAAAGCGGCAAAAAAAGAAATTTATCAATAATCATTACTTTTTACGATATAAGCAATAAATAGTCGCTCATTAAAAAGTAATTTTGCAGAGATAAATGTTTTGTCTGAAAGATTTGAGAATGATGACTGTCCCGTAGGGACATTTTCATTGACAATTATCTGTCTAAATGATTTATAAGAAAATTTTTATATTTGCAGGGTTTTAATTCGTATTGCATAAAATCCTGCAATTTTTTACAAATATTTTTATTCACAATCAATATGTTGTTTGCTTTTTAAGGAGCGATTGAATAAGGAATGCAGAAATTAAGCGATTGAGTGAAGATTGACTCAACAAATATGGATTTGTCGGCAATGCCGACCGATACAAAAATCAAAAAGCGCCAACAATTTCTCAAAATCATTAGCGCTTTTCAAAACAATTCAAAAACAATACAATATTAAAATCATTTAAGCCGTAGCTGAGATGTTCCAATTGATTTTCCGTTCAAGTAGGCTGTTACGTCGTAAACGCCTTTGGCAACTTTCACATCGCCGAAACTGTAATAAATGCATAATTCTATTTCTGCGCCTTGATAATCTATTTCACGTACTGCCGAAAATATTATCTGTTCTCCTTCGACATCAAAAAGATTGTTTTCGCTTGTTGTCAAAACAATTCCGTCCGGACCTTTCACGCGAATATAAACGGTTTTCATTCCGCGCTGTGCAATAGAATTTTCGATAAGAGTAATGCATGATTTAATGTGAGTTGTTCGGCTTGCGCGTTCAGTATCTTTGTCTTTTTTTGTCTTTCCATGTACTGTCATTCCGCGTGCTTTTATTGCCGAGCCTTCCTGCACTTTTGTCGTAAGTTCGTCGGCGCGTTGTGTTACTTCGTCATGTTTGCGCGTAATTTCCTGAACCTGTTCCTTGATCTGAATATTTTCAGAAACAAGTTGCTGATTAAGCATGTTCAGCGAGTCAATTTGTACAATATAATTCTGCATTATGGAGCGTAATGTTCCAAGTTCTTTTTCGTAAGCGCGTATTTTCTGCAAATTTCCTGCTTCGGTTTTTTTAACTTTTTCCAGTAAAAGTTCTATTTTTTCCTGTTCATACAACAATGCCTGATTTATAGAATCATTGTTGGTTTGCAGCGTTGAATAGTCCTGTTTAAGCAAGTTCAGTTCGGTGATAAGATTTTCTTTATCGTTGCTCAACACTTCAACTGTTTCCGTGTTGCTTTTTGATTCCAAGTAAAGCAATGCACCCAAAACAATTACGGCAACACATAAAACGCCTGTTATAACTTTGAGTATGGTTGCCGTTTTGTCTTTTTTCACTGTTTTTGTTTTTTCTTCTTCCATAATTTCATTTTTTATTTGTTATTATTCTAAAAATTTCTTCCAAATGTTGCTCTTTTTCGTGCAAAGTTACAATTGTAAGATTATTATCTTTTGCAAAGTTAAATATTTTTATTCGAATATCATCATCAACTGCACTTTCTATTAAAAAATGTTGAGGATTATATGCTGTTATTATTTTACCGAAGTTTATTTTTTTTATTTTATCCGTATTTTGATTTTGTAAAAATTCGACTTCAACGCGCTGTGCAGGATTCAGCGACATTGATTTCAACGAGTCTATTGATTTGTCGGCAACAATTTTTCCTTTATTTATAATGATTGCTCTGTCGCAAACGGCTTCAACTTCCTGCATTACGTGAGTCGAAAATATTACTGTTTTTTCTTTGCCTATATTTCTTATAAGATTTCGTATTTCTACAATCTGATTTGGGTCTAATCCCGTTGTAGGTTCATCCAGAATGAGAACATCGGGATTGTGCAAAATGGCTTGTGCAAGCCCAAGTCGCTGACGATAACCTTTCGACAACTGCCCTGCTTTTTTGTGCACTTCGGGTATCAATCCCGTGAGTTGTAAAACTTCGTCGATTCTGTTTTTCAGTTTCCGTTTTATTCCATAAATACGTCCCGACATGTTAAGATATTCGCGCACATAAAGATCATAATAAAGAGGATTGCTTTCGGGTAAATATCCAATCAATTTGCTTGTTGCCTGAGTATTTTTTTCAACATCAATGCCGTTTACTGATATGTGTCCACTTGAGGCTGCAATGAAACCTGTAATAATTTTCATTGTAGTTGATTTTCCTGCTCCGTTTGGACCAAGAAATCCCAATACTTCTCCCTTTTTGGCTTCGAAACAGATATTGTTCAAAACCTGCTGTTTACCGTAGAATTTGTTTATGTTATTGACAGAAACGGACATTAATTATTAGTTGTTAGTAAAAAATTCGTCTAATTTTTCTTTGTCTGTTATTCGTTGCCGAAGGATATTGGCATATTCATCTATGTTTTCATTAATTCTGGTGTTCAGTGATTTTGCTTTTTCGAGCCATTTTATTGCAAGGTCGAATTTTTCGAGCATTTCGCACGAAAGTGCGATATTGTACATTATTTGCGCCTGTCTCGATTTTGTTGTGCTTGCTTCAATTGCATCTGTCCAATATTGAATGGCGCTTGCCCAGTCATTTTCTTTTATTGCTAAATTATAAGCCTTGCCCAATTTGCTGTTTCTGTTGTCGTAATACGAATCGTAAAATACAAGGCGTTCTGCGGTTTCCCAAGTCGGAACTATGCGTTTTGCAAAATCACGACCTATCATTTCGGCTGTAATTCGACGAGCATCTTCTATTCTGGGCGCAGGAATATAAGTTCCATCTTCTTCGTACGATGCGGGAATCATAATATTGTCTTTGCCTGTATATTTATTAACCTTATTTCCCGTTTCAACATCGTAGGCGTTTATTTTCACAACAAAATCTACATTTGTTACCAGCGGGCGCTGTTTTGCTTTTTCAAAAATATAATTTGCGCTGATATTGATAAATTCAACCGCAATGACAATTTTTGCTTCGGTCTGTTCCGAAATCATATCAAGTTCTGCTTTGGGCATGTCTTCGCCAATCATGCTGGTATCGCTGTAAATGTTGTAAACGGGAACATCTGCATATTCAAAAATCGGCGATTCTTCAAACGTTTCCTTTATTCCGTTTGCAACAGTATTTATGAGAATACTGTCGAGAGTAAATATTTCCGATTTTCTGTTTTTTTCGTTTGCATAATAATGAATAGCCACAATAGCGGCATTTTTATCGTCTTTGCCAAAATCTATTTTATTTTCGGGCAGCGATAAAAGTTGTATTTCTACAATTTCGGCGCTTTGTCCAAACATAACTGTTGAACAAACTACGCATAATATAAGGCTTACAATCCGTTTCATAATTTCTTGTTTTATACTATTGACCTACAAAAATAATACCAATTTTTAACAAAAGCAATCGAAATCAAAGTTTTTATCATAATTTCACATTTTCATAAATTGTATTTTGGTGATTATAAAAGAAATAACTTTATTTTAATCTTACATTTTTATCTCGTGCAAAACCTGACAAAAAAAATCATACGGATAGATGCAAGTCAAAGTGTAATAATTTTCAAATTTTATTTATAAAAAAATAAATAAATTCAATTTTATTTGTTTGGAATTAAAATATTTTTGTAATTTTGCAGAACATTAGTAATGATAATGTGATTTTTTTAATATAAATGTTAAAATTGATATTTTCAAGTGAAACCGCATAAAATATTAGTCATTAATCCGGGCTCAACATCTACAAAAATTGCTGTTTTTGAAGATGATCAAGTCATTTTCTCCGAAAATATAAAACATTCGGCAGAAGAATTATCCATATTCGGATATATAATTTATCAACATAAATTCAGGCGCAATTTAATTCTGCAAAAACTCAAAGAAGCAAAAATAGATATTTCGCAAATTGATATAATTGTTGGTCGAGGAGGTTTGGTAAAGCCTATATTGTCAGGTGCATACGAAGTAAACGACAGATTAAAAGAAGACTTGCTCAACTGTGTGCAGGGCGAACATGCAAGCAATCTCGGAGGACTTATTGCCGACGATATTGCCAGATTAACAAAAAAAGCAAAGGCGTATATAGCAGATCCTGTTGTAGTTGACGAGATGCAAGATGTAGCCCGTATAACGGGACATCCGAAAATATTCAGGATTTCGATTTTTCATGCATTAAATCAAAAATCGGTTGCGCGGAAATTTGCAAAGTCGTTGAATGAAAAATATGAAAACCTTAATTTGATAATTGCTCATTTGGGCGGAGGAATTTCTATAGGCGCGCATATGAAAGGCAAAGTCATTGATGTGAATAACGGTTTGGACGGCGAAGGTCCTTTTTCGCCTGAACGCGCAGGTTCGTTGCCTGTAGGAGCATTGGCAAGATTATGTTTCAGCAAAAAATATACTTATGAAGAAGTGAAAAAGATGCTCGTAGGAAATGGCGGATTAGTCGCTCTTATGGGAACAAACGAAGCCAGAGAAATAGAAATAATGGCAAAAGAAGGCGACATGCGAGCAAAACTTATACAGGATGCAATGTGTTATCAAATTGGCAAATACATAGGAGCAATGGCGGCAGCGCTAAAAGGTAAAGTTGATGTAATTATTCTTACCGGAGGAATTGCACACAATAAATATCTTTGCAGTTATGTAAGCGAAATGGTTGAATTTATTGCGCCAATTAAGGTTTATCCGGGCGAAGGCGAAATGGAAGCACTGGCAATAAACGGCTTGATGATTCTGAATGGAGAATTGAAGCCCATAATTTACGAATAGGAATGATTTGTAGTTTTTTACAATTACAGATGATTTTTATTTTGAATAAATGATTATTAGCAACAATAAGCGGAGGTTTGAAAAAACTCTCCGCTTGTCATTTATACATAATTTATATCTGTCAATATTTCAAAATCTTATATTCAACTCGCCGATTAGTTCCGTGAGCTGCCTCGGTAGTAGATTTTTCACAGTCAATCAAAGGATTTGTCGAACCGAATTCTTTTGCAACTACTCGATTTGAATCTATGCCGTTGGCTACCAAATAATCTCTTACCGATACTGCACGGTTGTGCGATAATTTCAAATTATACTCGTTTTTCCCAATACAATCCGTATATCCTGCAACTTCCATTATGACAGTTGGATACTGTTGCATAAAATGAATCAAATCTTTAAGTGCCGGAATATGTTTTTCTGCAATTCTCCATTTGTCGAAATCAAAATTAATATATTGCAATTTTCCTTTCTTCAATAAATCCGACAATGCAATGTCAGGTGCTACAATTTCGACTGCTTTGTCTGTATCTGTTGGTTTGATTTTTTCTATTGTTTTGATTGTATCCGCTACTTTTGTAATCGTATCATTTTTTCTGACAGGTTCTGTTTTCTTAGTTATTAAAGGTTCAAACAGATAGATATGATCAACTCCATCGCGATTTGATGATATATAACCAGAATTTTCATCTATAAATGAAATTGCAAAATCGTCTCCATCCGAATTGAAAGGTTTATCCATTTTAACAGGCGACTTAAAATCATTTCCATCAGGCGAACAGACAAACAAATCTAAATTACCATTCATATTCGACGAAAAATATAAATTTCCCTTGTTGTCAATTCGCGGAAAACGTTCATTACCTTTTGTATTGATATTGCTTCCTAAATTTTCGGGTTTGCCCCAACTGCCATCAGTATTGCGTTTGCAACGATAAATATCAGAGTTGCCGTACCCGCCTTGCATGTCGGATACAAAATATAAATATGTTCCATCTTGCGATAAACAAGGATCGGAATTTGAATATTTATTGCTGTTATATTGAAATTCGACAGGATTTGTCCATTCATTGCCTGTATTTGTCATTACCATTAATTGCAATGGATAATACGTTGTGCTTGATTTAAATATATTTTTTACAGCAATTGAACGTACTGTTCCCGAAACGACAAAATAAAATTCTTTTCCATCAATGCTAATAAACGGAGAACCAATATTTTGATATTGTTCAAAATTAGATAATGTCGATTCTTTATTATCCTTCTTCTTTATCACCAAACGTGAAATGTATATGCCATTTGTCGTATTAATTTTATTTTCTACGAAAATAATTTCTCCGTTAACCGTAGGAATTGCACCCCAAACATTACTGTTTTGAGTAAGGATTTTTGTTAAGTTGTGAATGTTTTCCTGTGTGAAGGCCATTGTCGAAATAGCCATTAACACTATAAATATAATTTTTTTCATAATTATTATTTTAGAAAAATAAAACAGTTTTATTATCATATAATTGTTGCAAAAGTACTCAAAAAAAATAAAATAGAAACAAATTATAATAAAAAATTGTATTTTAATCTTAAAATATTTTTCAATATTTACAAAATTGGGGTAATTCGGTTAATACCAACCTGCCATCAAAATACAATTTGTGTAAATTGATTATCAATAAAATATATTTATATTTTCGGCAGTTTTGGTATCGTTCAGGTCAAAGTAAGAACAAAATAAAAAGCCTCAAAGCGCATTGTGCTTTGAGGCTCAAAATAAGGCGGCAACCTCCTGACTTCGACACTTTTTTTTGCGGCACCTTGCAGGTTATTGAATATTAGGCATTTAAAAAATTTGCGGCGCCGTTTTAGGTGTCGCATTGAAAAATTTGCTAATTTTGCGGCATGTATGTACGCAAAAAACCAAACAGATCGGGCAGCACCAGCGTTGTTGTCATTGAAAAAAAGGCGGCAAAGTTCATTATTTGAAAAGATTTGGGACGAGTTCCGATGCGCAAGAGATTGAAGAGCTGTTTCAACAGGGCAAAAAGTGGATTTCCGAGCAAAAAGGTGAGCGCGATATGTTCCTGGAACACGCTCGCCACCGGGAAGAAAAGGAAATTGTGAGCGATTTTCTAAACAAAGTTGAGAACATTTTGCTCAACGGGACACAGTTAATACTGAATCCGGTTTATGAAAATATCGGTTTTAACACGATAAATGACGATATTTTGAAGCATTTGGTTGTTTCGAGAATATGTCAGCCACGTAGCAAAGTGGCGACTGTGGATTATCTGAAATCGTATTTTGATGAAGATGTTGAGTTGCACAAAATTTATCGTTATTTAGATAAGTTATCTGATAATCAAAAAGATATAATTCAAAAAATCAGCGTA